>QHVW01000169.1 GCA_003223675.1 Acidobacteriota bacterium | reverse complement strand
CTTCGGGAGCCCGATGGGAGCAGCTTCCCGTTCCTGCAAGGTCTGACACAGGTGGAGCCACCCGCCCAGAAACGCTGGACCTGCTTCGTGGGCCACCGGTTCCTTCCCAACGTCGAGCGCTCTCTACGCTTCAACCTGGTGCATCTCCTGTCGCCCTATGGCATCGACCTCCGCTGGTCCGGATACGACCTCAGCGCCAGGGACGTCTTCTCCGAGATCATTCGCGGGATCGAGAGCGCGGATCTCTGCATCTTCGACAACCTGGGGACCCTGAACCGACCCAATGTCTATGTCGAGATCGGGATCGCCCATGCTCTCGGCAAGCCGATGCTGGTTTGCGAATACATGGGGCGCCGGAAGGTCCCGGACACGGGGAGCGTCCCCTCCGATCTCCAGGGGCTTTTCCGGATTCAATACTGGAGCTACCAGGAGCTCTGCCGCCAGCTCTACTTCAACCTGCCGCTCTTCCTGGACCGTCATAGGCTCCGCTGAAGACGCTATGCTGGTAGGATGAAGCTTCGGACGCGGCTCCTCCTCCTGACGGCTTTCGCTTGCGCGGCCTGCCGGGAGCAGCCGAGCCTCCCCCACGCCTCCCTCTCCGTCGCCGGGGCTCTCCGTGCTTCCAGCGATCAGGGCTACGCCAAGGCGCTTATCGTCCGCGATTTCCACTTTCCCGCCGATCATGGGCCGCATCCGGAATTCCGCACGGAGTGGTGGTACTACACGGGGAATCTCGACACGGTGGAGGGACGGCGATTCGGGTTTCAGCTCACGTTTTTCCGCTCGGCCCTGGCTCCCACCGCTCCGGAGCGGGCGTCCGCCTGGGCGACCCGGCAGGCCTGGCTGGCGCATTTCACTGTGAGCGACATCGAGGGAAAAAGGTTTCATTCCTTCGAGCGCTGGAGCCGGGGCGCGGTCGGCCTCGCGGGGGCTCAGGGAGAGCCGTTCCGGGTGTGGGTCAAGGACTGGACGGCCGCGGGCGCGCCGGTGTTTCCCATGCGGCTGCGGGCGGCGGAAGAGGGCGTGGCGATCGATCTCGTTCTCCAGGAGGGGAAGCCTCCCGTGCTCCAGGGGGAGCGGGGGCTCAGCCGCAAGGGCTCCGAGCCGGGGAATGCCTCCTATTACTACTCCCTCACCCGCATGCCCACCTCGGGCACGATCCGCGTGGATGGGCAGAGCTTTCCGGTGACCGGCGCCTCCTGGATGGACCGCGAGTGGAGCACCAGCTCGCTCGGCAGGGACCAGGTCGGCTGGGACTGGCTCGCCCTCCAGCTCTCCGATGGCTGGGACGCCATGCTCTACCGCCTGCGCCGCGCGGACGGCTCCACCGATCCGGCGAGCAGCGGCACCCTCATCGCCCCGGACGGCGCCTCCCGGCCGCTCGCTCTCGCGGATTTCCGGTTGGAGGGGTCCGGCGAATGGCGCAGCCCGCGGAGCGGCGCCCAATATCCTACGAAATACCCCGCGCGGTGGCGGGTGCGCGTACCCGGCGAGGAGCTGGATCTCGACGTCCGGCCCCTGCTCGCCGATCAGGAGCTCGACGTCTCCTTCCGCTACTGGGAGGGGGCGGTCGGGATCGCGGGGACCCACCACGGCAGGCCGGTGCGGGGGCGGGGGTATGTGGAGCTGACCGGATACGCTCCCGCGGGACGGTAAGAACAGCCACCCGTCGCGCGTTGGGAGGGTGTGCGAGCGCAACCTTCACGCCCGCACGCCGTATCCGGGCCGGGTCCCGCCGCGAGGGGCGGAGAGTGCCTCCTCATCCTCCTTCCTCCGGCGGGCACCCGGCACGGTTTTTCGCGGCTCGTGAGATGATCCCAGAAAACTCCTGAAGGAGGAGATCCCGGATGAAGACCCCGCTTCGCATCGCTTCCACCGCCCTGGCCCTGGCGGCTCTCCTCACGGGGGCCGCGAGCGCGCGTCCGCCGGCGAAATCCGCTCCGGCCGCGCCCCGGCAGGTGAAGCAGTACACGATCGACCAGTTCCTCGCCAACACCTCCTACGGCGGAGCCTCCTTCTCTCCCGACGGCCGCAAGATCCTGCTGAGCAGCAACGAGACGGGGGTCTTCAACGTCTTCGCCCTCCCGCTCGAGGGCGGCAAGCCGGTCCAGCTCACCGACTCCAAGGTCAGCGCCATCCAGTCGCTCGGCTACTTCCCCAATGACGAGCGCTTCCTATACACCAGCGATCAGGGGGGGAACGAGAAGAACCACATCTACGTCCGGAATCCCGACGGCCAGGTGGAGGACCTCACCCCGGGGGACAACCTCAAGGCCCAGCTCTTCCGCTGGGCGCCGGACGAGAAGAGCTTCTTCTTCGGCACCAACGAGCGCGACGCGAGCGCCTTCGACGTCTATGAGATGACGACCGACGGCTTCCAGCGCACCTACCAGCGTGCCCTCCTCTACAAGAACGAGGGGGGATACGTGCCGACCAACGTCTCGCCCGACCGCCGCTACGTCGCGCTGGCCAAGATCGTGAGCAACGCCGCCTCGGACATCTACCTCTACGACCGCACCACCTCCAAGCTCTCCCAGATCGCCCAGGGCCTGGAGGGCCAGACCGAGGTGTCCAACCAGGCGCAGGACTTCAGCCCGGACGGCAAGTCCCTCTACTACACCACCGACAAAGGGTCCGAATTCGCCTATCTGGTGCGCTACGACCTCGCGACGAGCCAGCGGACCGAGGTGCTGCGCCCCAAGTGGGACGTGGCGAGCGCCGGCTTCTCCCGGGACGGCCGCTGGTTCACCGTCTCGATCAACAACGACGCCAAGACCGAGCTGCGGGTCTTCCAGGTCCAGGGGTCGGCGATGAAGCCGGTGAAGCTGCCGGCGATCCAGGCCGACATCAACGGCGTCATCTTCCAGCCGCGCGGCTCGCTGATGGCCTTCTACGCGGAGGCGGCGGGGCCGCGCGACCTCTACGTCAGCGATCTCAAGACCGGCAAGATCCGGCAGCTCACCCACGCGCTCAACCCGGCGATCGACCCCAAAGACCTGGTCTCCCCCCAGGTGGTGCGGTTCAAGTCCTACGACGGCATCGAGATCCCCGGGGTCCTCTACAAGCCCCTGAGCGCCTCGCCGTCCGCCAGGGTGCCGGCCGTGCTCTCGGTCCACGGCGGCCCCGGCGGGCAGTCGCGGGTCGGCTACAGCGGCCTGAACCAGTTCCTGGTCAATCACGGCTACGCCGTCTACGCGATCAACAACCGGGGGAGCAGCGGCTACGGCAAGACCTTCTACGCGATGGACGACCGCAAGCACGGCGACGCCGACCTGGACGACTGCGTGGCGAGCAAGAAGATGCTGGCCGCCACCGGCTGGGTCGACCCGGGCCACATCGGCATCCTGGGCGGCAGCTACGGCGGCTACATGGTGCTCGCCGCCCTGGCTTTCCGGCCGCGGGAGTTCGCGGCCGGTGTGGACATGTTCGGCGTCTCCAACTGGCTGCGCACGCTGGAGAGCATTCCCGCCTGGTGGGGCCCGCAGCGCGACGCCCTCTACAAGGAGCTGGGAGACCCCAAGGCCGACGCCGACTACCTGAAGAAGATCTCGCCGCTCTTCCACGCCGAGCAGATCGAGCGCCCGTTGATCGTGCTCCAGGGGGAGAACGATCCGCGCGTGCTGAAGGCGGAGTCGCAGGAGATCGTCGACAAGGTCAAGAAGAAGGGGGTGCCGGTCGAATTCCTCCTCTTCCCCAACGAGGGGCACGGCTTCGCCCGCAAGGAGACCCAGGAGAAGGCCTACAAGGCCACCCTGGACTTCCTCGACAAGTATCTGAAGGGGGCCGCTTCGTAGGGCTCCGCGCAATGTAGGGGCGCCCCTGTGTGGGCGCCCTGCTTTTCGGCGGAGCGCCGGAGATAGGGCGGCCACACAGGGCCGCCCCTACAATACAGATTCCTGCGGTGTTTCGGATCATGAGATGATCCCCCGCGCATGGGGCATCCGCCGCTCCTTCCCCTGATCCTCTTCGCGATCACCTACGCCGGGCTCGCCCTCGGGCGCATCCCGGGGCTGGCGCTCGACCGCACGGGGCTCGCCGTGCTGGGCGCGGTCGCCTTCCTCGCCACGGGCGCGATCAGCGTCGAACAGGCGAAAGAGGCGGTGGACGCGCCCACCCTCACCGTCCTCTTCGGGATGATGCTCCTCTCGGCCCAATACCGGCAATCGGGGCTCTACTCGACGATCGGCGGCCGGCTCGCCCGGGTGGCGGACCCCCGCCGCCTGCTCCTGGGGACGATCGTGGTCACCGCCCTCCTCTCGGCCGTGCTGACCAACGACGTGATCTGTTTCGCGCTGACGCCGCTCCTCGCGGGCGCCCTGCTCGCCGCGCGCCGCCCTCCCCTCCCCTATCTGCTGGCCCTCGCCTGCGCCGCCAACCTCGGCAGCGCCCTCACTCCCATCGGCAACCCGCAGAACATCCTGATCGCGCAGACGCTCCGCCTCCCCTTCCTCCCCTTCGTGCTGGCCTGCGCCGCGCCGGTCCTCCTCTCCCTCATCGCGCTCTACGTCCTGGTGGCGCCGCGGCTGCGGGAGCCGGAACGCCAGCACGCTCCCGGCAATCCCACCGTCGTGGCCGAGGAGAGCATCCCCCTCCAGCGCTGGCCGGCGACCAAGGGGGTCCTCATCACGTTGGCGGCCATGGCGCTCTTCCTCTCCCCCGTGCCGGCGCCGCTCACGGCATTAGGGGTCGCCGGGGTCGTGCTCACCAGCCGGCGGATGCGGACGCGCGACCTGCTGGCCCACGTGGACTGGTCCCTGCTCGCTCTCTTCGTGGGCCTATTCATCGTCGGGCGTGGCCTCGAGGCCTCCGGCTGGACGGAAGCCGCCCGCAACGCATTCGGCGCCGATCCTTCCCAGCCAGCCGTGCTGCTGGCCGCCGTCTCGCTGCTCTCGCTGCTGGTGGGGAACGTGCCGGCGGTGATGCTGCTCCTCCCCTTCGTGGGGCGGCAGCCGGCCACCGGCTACGCCCTGGCGCTCGCCAGCACCTTCGCCGGCAACGCCGTGCTGGTGGGGAGCATCGCCAACCTGATCGTGGCCGAGCAGGCGGCGCGGCTGGGGATCCGCTTCGGCTTCCGCGAGCACCTCGCCACGGGGCTGCCGGTGACGCTGGTCTCCCTCGGCTTCGCCGCCGGAGCCCTGCTGCTGGGGCGGCTCTAGGCCACGCGGCGCAGGAGCAGGTGGCGGTAGGCGGCCACGGACGGCTCGTCGACCTCCACCGCGAAGGGGGCGCCGGAGCGGGCGAGGATCTCCCCCATCCGCCGGTTGGTGCTGGTGAAGACGAAGTCGAGCAGGGCGAGGCCGGCGCGGCGGAGGGGCCCGGGACGGTCCCCCTCCGGCAGGAACTTGTCGAAGACGGCGAGCCGCCCCCCGGGACGGAGCACCCGCGCGGCCTCGGCGAGGCAGCGGACCGGGTCCGGGATCACCTCCAGCACCATGTGGAGGATGGCGGCGTCGAACGAGCCGTCCGGCAGGTCGAGCGCCATGCCGTCCATCACCCGGAAGTCGATCCCCGGCCGCGCGTGGGCCCGGGCCTGGCGGAGCATGTCGGGCGAGAGGTCGATCGCCAGCACCTGGACCTCCTCGGGGACGAAGGGGAGGTCGGCGCCGGTGCCGCAGCCGATGATCACCAGCCGCTCCCCCGGCCGCAGGGCGAGCAGCTCGACCGAGCGCCGCCGCTCGCGGGGGAACCGGGTCACCCGGTCGTAGTGCGGGGCCCAGAGCTTGTAGCGGAGACGGATCCAGGCGTTGGACGGCATGCGCCGCGGAGGATATCCGGAGCCGGGGGGAAGAAAAAAGGGTGGGTAGAGGACGCCCCGGAGGGAGCGCCCTCTACCCGAGGGGAGATGGTGCGAGCGATGCCGGAGCGGAGCTCAGAACGGCATCCTCAGGTGTCCAAGGTCCTCGCGGCGGCTCAACCCTGGGGCCGGCTCGCGGAGGGATTCGTCGAAGAGCTGCCGCACCTGGAGCGGATCCGTGTGGGCCAGCCGGTGATAGAAGCGGAGCGCCACCTCCACCTCGGTGCGCCAGAGGGCGCAGCGCTCCTCGCCGGCGGCCCGCGTGTCCTCGGCGTCCTGGGAGGAGGCTACGTAGCTGCTGTGGCCGCAGGCGTGCCGCGCCCAGCACCCCGGGCAGGGGTTGTCGGCGTCGTCATCCTCGCCCAGGGCGTCCGGCAGCTCCGGCAGCGGGCGCAGGTCGAGGCTGTCGAGGCAGGAGGGCGGGCAGGCGTCGGCCATCGGCACCAGGCCGGAGAAGCCGCCGGGATCGCCATAGGCCTGGTCCAGCGGCTCGCTGCGCATCAGGCGGTCGACGATCCGGGTCAGCGGCTTGAAGTCGACCGGCAGGCGCTGGGCGGCCAGCTCGTCCGCCATCTCGTCGCAGATCGACAGCAGGTCGTTGCGGATCTCGCGCAGACGGCCGGGGATGGCCACGCCGTCGCCCACCTCCCCGTCCTCCAGCACCATGGCGTCCAGCCGGCGGACGCCCCGGCGCTTGGCCCACTCCCAGAGGTCGAGGAGGCGGCCGCGGTCGAGCACGCAATGGACGGTCAGCCGCTCGCCCAGGGCCTCCAGCAGGAGCCGCACCGGCCGCTCCGCCTCCCAGGAGGCGGCGCGGCCCTGGGAGTCGGCGTAGAAGCCGCCGGCGGGGGCCGGGAAGCTGCCGCAGAGCAGCCGCACCTGGAAGGCGTAGCCGGCGAGGAAGGCGGCCCGGGCGACGGTCACCTCACGGGCGTCGAGCGTCAGCTCGAAGCCGATCTCCTGTCCCAGCCGGGAGGCCAGGCGGGAGGACTCGATGACGACCCGCTCCAGCGGCGCCGTGCCGGGGAAGGCGCCCCCCCAGCCCAGATGGAGCTTGACCCGGCCGGCGCTCAAGCCCTGCTGGAAGACGAACCCAACCACCTCCAGAGCGGTCTCCTCCCGCGCCAGATCGATGCGCACGTGGAGCTCGTCGTCCATCCGGTAGATCGCCCCCAGGTTCCACCACCGCACCCCCTCCGGCAGACCGGCGGCGCCGGGGAGCCCGCTCCACCCCAACCCACCCTCGCTGGTCATCAGGTCCTCGTTGACCAGCCAGCCGAGCAACGCCTCGTCGAGATCCCCCGTCTCCAGCGCGGGAGCGACATGGAACTGCAGCTCCTCGGGAACCTCCACCACCGCCGCGCGCTCCAGATCGTAGATCAGGCCGCAGGAGCCGTCCCCCTCGATCAGGGGGTGCAGGGCCCTGAGCCGCAGGGCACCGGGCATGGGCATCGTGGTGACCGGAAGCATCGTCGCGTGTCCTCCTCGGTAAAGCCGGGGCGACAGTCAGTCCTCCCCTATGATCCTGGTGACCGGGACGGCCTGTCTATTTCGCCTCTAATACCTTCGTTTCCGCTGAGGGGTTTTTCGGGACAAAAATCCCAAACTTTTTTTCCAGCAGCCCATTTTCCGGGGGTTTGCGGACCTCTATCCGCAATGCTCAACAAAAAAAGCCTTCAAACGTTGCGGGTTTCGGGGCGGCCGCGCGGGCCGCCCCGGCAGGATTGTCGGAATTCCGTGACTTCGCCGTTGTTGCTTCGCCTTTCCAGCAGGCCGTCACTTAATCGCGGGCTTCAGCCAGCGGTCGAGCCAGGCGAGCACGGTGTCGTGCCAAAGGATGCTGTTGGCGGGCTTGAGCACCCAGTGGTTCTCGTCGGGAAAGTAAAGGAATTGACTTGGAATACCCTTGCGCTGCAAGGTATTGAAAGCGGCGATCCCCTGGGTGACAGGAATACGATAATCGAGGCCGCTGTGGACCACCAGCATCGGCGTCTTCCAGCGGTCCACGGCATTCACCGGATTGAACTTCTCGTACTCCGTGGCGCTCTGCCAGTAGGGACCGCCCATCTCCCACTCCGGGAACCAGAGCTCCTCGGTGCTGTAGTACATCATCCGCTGGTCGAAGGTGCCGTCGTGGGCCACCAGGCACTGGAAGCGGTCCGGCCAATTCCCCTGGATCCAGTCGATCATGAAGCCGCCGTAGGAGGCGCCGAGGGCGCAGGCCCGGCCGCCGTCGATCCAGGGGCTGCGCTTCAGGGCCGCCTCCAGCCCCTTCTGGAGATCGACCAGCGGCTTGCCCCCCCAGTCCTTGCGGATGGCGTCGGTGAAGGCCTGGCCGTAGCCGGTCGAGCCGTGGAAGTCGATCTCCACCACCGCGTAGCCCGCGCCGGCGTACGTCTGCGGGTTCCAGCGGTAGTGAAACTCGTTGCTGAACGACCCCTGGGGGCCACCGTGGATGAGGAAGGCCAGGGGGTACCTCTTCCCCGGCTGGAAGCCCACCGGCTTGACGATCCACCCCCAGACCGTGTCGCCGTTCGCCCCCTGGAACGAGAAGTGCTCGGGCTCCCCCATCCCCACCCCCGCCAGCGCCTCCTGGTTGACGTGGGTGATCTGGGTGGGCCGCCCGCCGTCGCGCCCCACCGTGAACAGCTCCACGGGGGAGGTCAGGGTGTCGAGCCCGTAGACGATGCGGCCCCCGGCGACCTTGGGATCGCGGGCATGCCCCTCGGCCACCAGCTTCGTCACCTTGCCGCCGGCGACGTCGATGGCGAAGAGCGGCGTCTGGCCCACGTCGGTGGCCACGGTGTAGAGGGTGCGGCCGTCCGGCGAGAAGACGAGCCCCTCCGGCGAGCGGTCCCAGGGCTCGGCGATCACCCGCTCCTGACCCGTGGCGAGGTCGCGCAGCCGGATGTGGTAGCGGTCGGCCTCGAAGCCGGGGCGGGTCATCGCGAGATAGGCCAGCGTCTTGCCGTCCGGCGAGAAGGCCGGCTGCGTGTCCCAGGCGAGATTGGCCGAGGTCAGATTGCGGGGGGCCGCCGAGCCGTCCGCCGGCGCGCTGTAGAGATCGAAATTGGTCGACCAGGGCTCCTCGCGGCCGGCCACGCGGGCCGTGAAGACCACCGTGCGGCCGTCGGCTGAGAAGGTGAATTCCTCCGTGCCGCCGAACGGGCGCGAGGGGACGTCGGCCTCCATGCCGCGCGAGAGGTCGGCCGGGTCCCCCTGGCCGGAGGAGGGCAGGGTGAACAGGTGGTTGCGCAGCCCCGTGGACCAGGCGTCCCAATGACGGAAGAAGCCCACATCTCCCTGATAGAGCTGGCCCGAAGCCTTCTCCTTCGCCTTGGCGTCCAGCCGCTCCCTGGTGCAGGCGACCGTCGGGCAGTCCACGTAGACCTCCAGGCTGAAGGCCAGCCGCGAGCCGTCGGGCGACACGGTGAGGTTCGACACGTCGAGCGGCAAATGGGTCACCTGCACGGGCTCGCCCGGCCCGCCGGCGCCCACCGGCAGCCGCCAGACCTGATTGGAGCCCGAGCGGCTGGAGAGGAAAAAGAGGCTCTGGCCGTCCGGCGCCCACCGGGGGTTGTCGTCCGAGGCCGGATCGGTGGTCAATTGGACCAGCCCGCCGCCGTCGGCGTTGACCATCCAGAGGTCATACCGCCCCTTGTTGGCGGCGAGATCCGTGGAGCGGAGCACGAACGCGATCCGGTCCCCCTTCGGTGACGGCTGGGGGTCCGAGATCCGCTTCAGGGTGACGAGATCGCGGACGTTGAACGGATGCGGCTCCGCCGCCAGGGCGGGGAGGGCGGTAGTCAACATCGAGAAAACAACAAGAAACGGCTTGCGCATGAGAGCCTCCAGGCAGATTTGGCGGGGAGACTGTAGCAGACCCCTCACTCCCCAACCCCTCTCTCCCAGCCCTCCTCCCACCCTTCCGGGGAGAGAGGGGCTTGAAGACGCCTTCGGCTAACCTCTCCCTCTTCTCCCCGGCAGGGTGGGTGGAGGGCCGGGAGAAGAGGGCCGGGGTGATGAGGGGCCTACCCGCACCCCCCGCCCCGCTCCATCGCCGCCACCGCGTCCGCGATCTCCTCCATGTCCTCCGCGTCCGGCGCCAGCTTCTGGTACCGCCGGAGCTGGACGCAGGCGCCGCGGAAGTCCGCGCGCTCGCGCAGCAGCAGGCCCAGCTCGCGATGGGGATCGGGACGGCCGGCGTCCAGCTCGATCGCCTTGCGGAAGGCGTCCTCGGCCTCGCGGCGGAGAGCCCGGGCCTTCTCCGGGCTCTGGCCGGCGGCCTGGGCGAGCCGGAGCCGCCCCTTGAGGAAGTGGGTCTCGGGGTCCTCGGGCATCCACTCCCGCGCCTTCTTGAGCTCCGCCTCGGCGAGCGCCAGGCGTCCCATCTCGATGTTCAGCCGGGCGTCGTCCCGCACCACCGGCCGGATGTGGCGGGCGAAGGCGTCCTCCCGGTAGGCGCGGTCCTCGGAGAGCCGCGTTCCGGGGTGCTGGGCCACGTACTTCTGGGTGACCGTGATCCGCTCGCTCAGCCGCGGATGGCTGCCGAAGAAGAACGCCTCGGCCTTGCGGGGCTCCCCCTGGTCGTCGAGGAGCGCCTGATAGACTTTGGGCGCCTCGTGTAGGTCGTAGCCCGCCGCGGCCATCTTTCCGAAACCGCCCATGTCCGCCTCCTCCTCCAGCCCGCGGCCGTAGCCGTTGACCGAGGCCTGGAAGGCGAGCTGCAATCCCAGGTCGATCATCACATGGCCGAAGACGTCGAGCGCCTCGGCCGTGGCCCAGTGCCCGTGGTCCGCGGCGTCCCCCTCCGCCACGGCGAGGATCACCGCGGCGGTGATCGCGGCCACCGAGAGACCCACCGCCTTGTTGTGCTCGCTCCGCTGATAGCGCAGCATGTGGCGGTACTCGACGTGGGTCATCTCATGGCCGAGCACCGTGGCCAGCTCGTCCTCGTCCTCCATGCGCGCCAGCAGGCCGGTGTGGACGTAGATCGAGCCGTGCGGATAGGCGAAGGCGTTGAGCGTGGGGTCCTCGATCACCCGCACCCGATACTGGACCGCCGGGTTCGAGGCCATGGCGGGAGGGTTCAGCCGGCCGACCACCTCCTCCAGATAGGCCTCCAGCCCCGGATCGCCATAGAGCTTGACCTCCCCCAGGAGCTTCTGCTCCTCCGCCCGCGACTGCTCCCAGAGCGCCGCCTCGTCGCGCAACGGCGCGAACGAGCGCCCCTGGCTGGAGATCGGCGGGACCTGCGTCGACACGCAGGAGACGGCGAACAGAAGCAGGGTCGCCAGGGCAACGGCACGAAACACGGCGGAGCGGCGCATGGGCTTCCTCCTCAAAGGTAGGCGGACTTTATTCTAACCGATGCCGCCAGGGGAGCTGGGAAAAGCTCCTCTCATGCCGTCTAAGCTGATAGCATTGATTCAACCAAGAAAGGGAGATCCCATGGCCCGTTGGCGCTCTTCTCTCCTCATTTTCGCGGTCGTGCTCGCGGCGTCCGCCTGTGCTCAGGCGCCCAGGCCCACGCCCCCTCGGTCCCCTATGGCGGCCGCATCACGAGCGGACGCCTCGTTCCGCTTCGCAGCCTATGGCGATACCCGCGACCAACACGACATTCACCGGGACATCGTCGCCAAAGTCATGGGCTCCCACCCGGCGCTGGTCCTGCAGACCGGCGACCTGGTGCACGATGGTGATGACGAAAGCCAATGGCAGACCTTCGACGAGATCACGGGGAAGATGCGGCAGGAGATCCCCTACTATCCGGCCCGCGGCAACCATGATGTGAGCGCCCAGGGCTTTTACGAGCAGCGGGTGACCCAGCCGGTCCTCTCCGGGAACAAGCTCTATTACTCCTTCGAGAAGGGGAACGTCCACTTCATCGCCCTCGACACCGAGGACAAGGACAAGCTCGCTCCAAAGAGTGCGCAGAGGGAGTGGCTGGAAGCCGACCTCGCCAAGGCGCAATCCGAGGGTAAATTCATCATCCCCTTCTTCCACAAGGCCATCTTCTCCATCGGCCCTCATGCCGTCGATAAAAACGTCGTGGCTCTGCGGCCGATTCTCCACCCTCTGTTCCAGAAGCACGGAGTCCGCCTGGCTTTCCTGGGGCACGACCACCTGTACTATCGGACCGTCCGAGACGGCATTACCTACGTCATCACAGGGGGCGGCGGTGCCCCGCTTTACGACCCCGTGCACCGCGAGCTCGCGATCGCGGGCGACGTCTTCAAGAAGACGCACCACTTCTGCATCGCGGACGTCTATCCGGACCGCGTAACCGTGACGGTCTACCGGCCCGACCTGTCCAAGCTCGATCAATTCACGGTGCCCGTCGGCGGCAAGTGAGCTCAACCGTTCAGGGCGGGGCGGTGAAGAAACCGCCGGGCCTCCCGGCGAGCTCGTGATCGCCCGGCCCTCGAACGCGGCAGCGCGAACGCGCGCCCCAGGCTGGAGATCGGCGGCACCTGCGTCGACACACAGGAGCGCGGCGTGCGCCATCCGCCCCGGAGTCTGCGCCCTCGGCCTCGCGGCTGGAGACCACGGCCCCGCGGGGCGGCTCCACTACGCCGGAAGGCGGGTACGCTACGCCGGATCTTTTGTGCACTACGAACCGGCGTAGGTCACCTACGCCGGATCTGAGGTGCACAACACCGCGGCGTAGGCGGCTTCGACTCCGGGGCGGCGGACCCCAGACGGAAGGCGGATGTCTCCAGATCCGGGACGACCGGCGCGGATTCGAAGCGCTTCAGCCCACGCCCCTTCCGCGACCTCGCCAGACCCGGCGCGCCCTTGCGCGAAAGCCACGGCGGAAACGCGCGCGCGACTCGGAATGCCCCACGATCCGGGGCCGCCAGCCGGCGCCGGAAGGCGGGAGCCTCCCGAATCGGACGCGCCTTCCCAGACGGCCTCCCGGAAGCCAGACCTCGCGACGACCGCCACCCGCACCGCCGCCCGACAGCGCCTCTTTTGCGCACGTAGTGCACAACACTGCGTTCTAACCGGGAGAACGGAAGCGGGGCCGTCCCCCCTGCTCCTCCTTTGCTCGGGGCACCCATGGCGGCGTTCTGGTCCTTGCCGTCCTTGCAGTCCTTTGGGTCCTTCTCTGCTAACCTTATTACGGTACCCACTGAAGCCCAGCAACGCGACCGCACCGAGGTTGAGCCATGCCCGATCGCTTCACCTACGACGTCTTCCTGAGTCACAACTCGAAGGATAAGCCGCGGGTGCGGAAGCTTGCGGAGGAGCTGCGCGACGCAGGGTTGCGGGTCTGGTTCGACGAGTGGGTCCTCAAGCCGGGCGACGACATCTACCTGGCTATCGAGCGCGGGCTCGAGGCAGCGCGAGCCCAGGTGTTGTGCCTGTCGCCAGCCGCGCTGGGGTCGGATTGGGTGACGCTCGAACGCAGCACTGTAGTTGCTGGCCGC
>QHVW01000465.1 GCA_003223675.1 Acidobacteriota bacterium | reverse complement strand
TTGACCTCGCCGATGCGCCCGGCCGCGGCCAGCTCACGGACGCGGTCGATGGGGAAGGCGAGGTTGGGGTCCCGCACCATGCCTTCGTGATCGAAGCTCTCGCTGCGATGGGCGTCGGTGAGGAGCGACACGTCGGTATCGGACGGGATCTCCCGGAAGCTGCCGTCGCCGCCGGCCAGATTGACCTTGAACCGCTCCTGGCCCGGCAGGATGAACCCCGCGCTGGAGACCAGGGCGAACCGGCTCTCGGCCAGCGGCCGGCGCAGCGGGGCCCACGGCACGGGGTCGATCCGCCTCCAGCGGTAGCTCTTCAGGAGCAGGCGAATCGGCAGGCTGAAATCGTTCATCGTGGCCATGAATCGGCTCCTCCCCCCGGGGCATCCTAGGCCAAGCACGGACCGGGGGATAGATGCCGGCCGGAGATCGCGAGAAGAGAGAAAACCATCCCGAGGAGTGGTATAATCGCCCCCGTGAAGACAGGGGTGGCCCGCCGGCTCGATCTCGAATCGCAGAATCCGACTCCCGAGTCGTTTCTGGAGGAGATCCATACCATCATCAATTCGGGGACTTTGCGGGGGGCCCGTGAGGTCGCCGAGCGGGGGCTGGCCTTGTATCCGGACCATCCGGAGCTGCAGAGGGTCCATTACGCCCTGCGGCCTTTCGAGGTGCGGCTCCGTCCTGACCTCAGGGGTTTTTACCTCGACCAAAGTCCCAACTACGAATGGCTCAAGAATAACGGCTCAGCCTACTTCGGCAAGTGGGTGGGCCTCGACCGGGGAGAGCTCGTGATGGCCTCTGACAACTGCGAGGAAGTCCTTGAGGCGCTCCGGGATCGAGACGGCCGGTGCACCGTGATCCACCACATCATTGACTTCTGATCCCCTCCTCGTCAGGCCGGGCCGCTTCTCGTTTGCCACGGGAAGTGTGCGCTATGTCGATGCGACTGAGGCATCTCCAGTAACTGAGGCTCGGATCGTCGTTCCTGTGGAGTTCAAGTCCGTCGCTGAGCCTGTGCTGGCGGTGGTGGACACCGCCGCACCTTGGTGTATCTTCGAGCCAGTCGTCGCGGAGAGCCTGGTCCGGAATTCCCTGCCAATTCTGCGGCAAACCGTTTTGAGCACACGGATAGGTATGATCCAGGGAGCGCTCTATCGGGAGGTGCTCAGAATTCCAGCCGATGAAGGGGAGCCTCTCGATGTGGAAGCGTCCGTCTTCCTGAGCCCGGACTGGCGCGGCCCCAACTTCATCGGCTACCAGGGCCTGCTCCAGAGGATCCGTTTCACCGTCGATCCCGAGGTGAACCTGTTCTACTTCGGGCGGATCTGACCCGACGCGACGATCGCGAGAAGAGAGAAAACCATCCCGAGGAGTGGTATAATCCCTGCCATGAGGACAGGGGCGGCCCGCCAGCTCGATCTCGAATCGCAGAATCCGACTCCCGAGTCGTTTCTGGAGGAGATCCGCGCCATCTTCAATTCGGGGACTTTGCAGGGGGCCCGCGAGGTGGCCGAACGGGGACTCGCCCTGTATCCGGACCACCCGGAGCTGAAACGCCTCCACCATGTGCTGCGGCCCTTTGAGGTGCGGTCGGTGCCGGGAGGTCGCAACATCCCGGACAGGCGAGACACCTACGAGTGGCTTCGTCAGAATGCGGCCAAGTACAAGGGCCAGTGGGTCGCCGTCTTGGGAACCGATCTCATCGCCGCCTCACCGGATCTGGATGAGGTGCGAGAGGCTGTCCGATCCAGAAATCTGTCGGCTCTTCCTCTCTTCCATTACTTTGCCTGAAAGCTCAATTCTGTCCGGGTGGGTGCGGCGACCGTTCGCGACGGGCGTGTCGCGATATGCCGATCATCAGGACGGGATACCCGTCTCAGATCCTCGAATCTATCTGGAGGTCAAGCCTGGACAATTCGAAGGGACTGTATTTGCCATGGTGGACACGGGCGCCCCTTGGTGCATCTTTGAGCCCAGGCTCGGAAAGTTCATCCGCGAATGCTTTGACCAGGTTTCGGAGGAGGTCTCATTGAGCACTCGGCTTGGCTCTTTTCGAGGAGAGCTGTATAGGGGCCCGCTCTTCTTTGAGGCGCTCGAAGGTGAGCCGCTGGACATCGAAGCGACCATTTTCGTGAGCCCGAGCTGGCCACCCGGAGAGAACTTTCTTGGCTACCAGGGCCTCCTTCAGAGAATCCGTTTCGCCGTAGACCCCGAGGTGAACCTGTTCTACTTTGGCCGGATCTGACGAGCGTCTCGATTCCGCTCCTCCCCCGTCCCGCTGAGCACCTCGCGCGGCACCATGTTGAGGGAGAGCTGAATCGAGGCCTGGAGACATGAACCTCTTGTCCGCAGCCATCTTGCCCTTGCGGCTTCATCACCCGGACGGCTCGACCCCCGTGATCGTGGGGGAGGGAGCCCTGTCATCCGTCCTGCCCGAGCTGGAGGATTGGCTCGCGCGGCGCGCCGCGTTCCTGGTCACCACGCCGCGGGTGCACGCGCTCCACGGCGACCGGCTGGAGGTGCTCTGCCGGGCCGCTGCGAAGTGGGTGATCCTGGAGGTGGAGGAGGGGGAGGGGGCGAAGACTGTCTCGACGGCCGAGCGGCTGTGGAACGAGATGCTCGACGCCGGCGGCAAGCGCGACAGCCGGGTGATCGCCCTTGGCGGCGGCAGCGTGGGGGACCTCGCCGGCTTCGCCGCCGGCTGCTTCCTGCGAGGGATCGAATTCGTCCAGATCCCCACCACCCTGCTCGCCCAGGTGGACGCCGCGATCGGCGGCAAGACGGGGGTCGATCTGCCCGGCGGCAAGAACACGGTCGGGCTGTTCCACCACCCCTGGATGGTGGTCGGCGACACCGCGGTGCTGTCGACCCTGCCGCGGGAGGAGCTGCGCTCGGGGCTCGTCGAGGTGATCAAGATGGCCGCGCTGCTCGACCCGGACCTGTTCGGCCTGGTCGAGGAGGAGCTGGACCTCCTGCTGGAAGGGGACGCCGCGGCGCTCGGGCCCGTGGTCGCGGCGGCCGCGGCGGCCAAGATCGCCGTCGTGGAGCGCGATCCGACCGAGAAGGGGGAGCGCCGGCTGCTCAATTTCGGGCACACGCTGGGCCACGCCATCGAGTCGGCCTGCGGCTACGCGGGCCTGCGCCATGGCGAGGCGGTGGGGTACGGCATCCTTTTCGCCCTCCGCCTGGCCCGCCGTCGTGGGCTTATCTCCCAGGTGGCCGCCCGCATCCATCATCTGATCCGTCGCCTGGAGCTGCCGCGGTTGCCGGAGCTCTCCGCCGAGGGGCTGATGGCGGGAATGGCGCGGGACAAGAAGGCGCGCGAGTCCGGGCTGGTCTGGGTCCTCCCCCGCTCTCTGGGAGAGGGGTGGATGACGGACGGCATCCCCGAGCACGAGGTGCGGGGGGAGCTGGCCGACTTCCTGCGCGACCCGCTCCGGCGCCCGGTGTAGGGGCCCGATTTTAGAAATTTCGAGAGCTCATCCGCCCAGACCCCTGGTTGCGTATCCAGATCGGGGTATAATCGGCGGAAGATTACCGATACCCCGGCTGACATGGAAACTCGCCGAAGCCTCCTGCGCCGTCTCAAGCTGCGGACGATCCTCGTCGTAGCGCTGCTGCTGTCGGGCATCATCCCCTTGATCGTCAGCAGCGTGCTGCTGATCCGCCAGAGCAACAAGGTCCTGGTCAACACCGAGCGGGACAACCTGACCAGCGAGGCCGGCTCCCTCTCCCAGGAGGTCAGTACCTACCTGGCGGACATTCGCCGCCAGCTCACGCAGCTCGGCAACGGCATCGTCACGGTCCCCGGGCCGGAAGATGCGACGGTACGGCTCCAGGAGCCCTGGGTAGGGGAGCAGCTCAAGAGCTTCCAGCAGAGCAATCCGGACGTGATCGCCCTGCGCGTGTTCACTCCCGAGGGCGCCGGCCTGGAGCCGGGCGGCCTGCGGCCTGGAGTGAAGGAGGCGATGGACGCGGTCTTCGAGCAGGCGCGGAAACGCAAGAGCGCCGTCTACGGCTTCGTGCCGGCGGGGGCGGTCCGCAAGCCGCAGGCCATCCTTGCCGTGCCGGTTCCGAGCGGACCTTCCGGACCGAAGCTCATCGTCGAGGCCCAGCTCCGGTTTGGTCCCCTGGAGAAGCTGACCCGGGAAGAGGCCAAGAAGGGAGTCGGCGTCTTCCTCGTCGACCCCCAAGGGAAGATCCTCTGGACGAACGAAGACGGCGGCGGGCATACGCCTGGGCTCGGCCCTGGAATCCTCCATTCGCTCACCCAGGGACAGGTGACGCTGACGTCTCAGTACAGCGTTCCGACGTCCGATGGAGTCCGCGAGGTCTTCGCCCAGGTGAGCGCCATCAACGAGAGCGGCTGGAGCCTGGTGGTGCAGAAGCCGGTGTCGGAGGCGTTCGCCGACGTCGACAAGCTGATCGCCAACGCCGCCGTGGCCACCGGCGCCCTGGTGGCGCTGTCCTTCTTCTTCGCCTACCTGGCGGCGCGGTGGGTGAGCCAGCCCATCCAGCGGCTGGCCGCGACCACGCACGAGATCGCCGAGGGGAGCTTCGGCGGCCTGATCGAGACCCAGGGGCTGACCTTCGAGATGGCCGATCTGGCCGAGGACTTCAACCGCATGAGCGGCCACGTCGCCAGCCACGTGCAACAGCTCCGGCAGGCGGCGCAGGCGAACCGCGAGCTGTTCATCGGCTCCCTGCGCGCCTTCGTGGCCGCGGTCGACGCCAAGGACCCCTACACCCGCGGCCACTCCGAGCGGGTGGCCGCCTACAGCCGTACCATCGCCCGCTACCTGCAGCTCCCCGAGGAGGTGCAGCACAAGGTCTGGATCGGCGCCCTGCTGCACGACGTGGGGAAGATCGGCGTCGAGGACCGCATCCTCCGCAAGGAGGGGGTGCTGGCCCCCGACGAGTACGAGCAGATGAAGATGCACACCGTCATGGGCGCCGAAATCATGACCCCCATCGAGCAGCTCAAGGAGATGATCCCGGCCATCCGTTCGCACCACGAGGCCTGGAACGGCCGCGGCTATCCGGACAACCTGAAGGGAGAGCAGATCCCCCTCTTCGCCCGCATCGTCGGGGTGGCGGACACCTTCGACGCCATCACCACCAACCGCCCGTACCAGCAGGCCTACAGCCTGCGGTTCGCGGTGGAGACCATCACCCGCCTGACCGGCAGCCGCTTCGACGCCAAGATCGTCACCGCTTTCCTGCGCGCCTTCGAGGCGGGGGAGATCCGCGCCGGCGCGGTGCGTCCTCCCCGTGAGACCACGCTCGTCGAGCCCCGCGTCGCGGGCGGCGGACAACGCTGAGGAGCCGTACCTCTCGCATGGTGTTCCAGTACGTCTTGGCGAACCTCCTGGCCAACAACGATCAAGCGCTGGGCGCCCTCTTCCTCGACGGCAGCGGCGAGACGGTGGACCTCGCCTGCGCCGAGTTCAGCCCCTACGAGATGCGCGTTATCGGCGCCTATCTCGGCATCTACCTCCGCCAGCTCGAGAAGGTCCTCGCCAATAATGATTTGGGTGAGCCGCGGATGATCCACATCGAGAAGAAGGCCATGCACATCTACGTCGTCCCCCTGCCGGACGGCTACCACTTGGCCCTCGTCCAGCGCCACCCCGCCCTGGTCGGCCGCGCGCGGGAGAGCCTCAACCAGGCGGTGGACCAGCTCAAGCGCGAGCTGGGACGGCTACCACTTGGCCCTCGTCCAGCGCCACCCCGCCTTGGTCGGCCGCGCGCGGGAAAGCCTCAACCAGGCGGTGGAGCAGCTCAAGCGCGAGCTGTTCGGGGAGTAGGGACCCGCCCCAGCCCCTCATCACCTCGGCCAGGGGTGAGGGTTCGGTTATGATGCTTCCGCCATGGCGGAAGACACCAACAAACCCAACGACATCCTGGAGCTCGCGCCCGAGACCCGCCTTCCCGAGGACGAGGAGAAGACCGGGTTCTTCGGCAAGCTGAAGCGCGGGCTCTTCATGACCCATACGGAGATCATCGAGAAGGTCTCCGACGCGATGAAGGACAAGGTCACCCTCGACGACCGGACCATCGAGTACCTCGAGGAGACCCTGATCGGCGCGGACATGGGCGTCGAGACCTCGCTGGAGCTGGTCGAGCGGGTCAAGAAGAACGCCCTCAGGGAGCAGACCACCAGCGCCGCCAGGCTCCGCAAGCTGCTCTCCGACGAGGTCGCCGACCTGCTCTCCGAGATGCCCCGCCCGCGCCCGCTCGGCCGCGGGCCCACGCTCACCCTGGTGGTAGGCGTCAACGGAGTGGGCAAGACCACGTCGATCGCCAAGCTCGCCAAGCGCCACCTCCAGCAGCGCGAGAAGGTGATGCTGGCGGCCGGCGACACCTTCCGCGCCGCCGCCATCGAGCAGCTCGCTCTCTGGGGGGAGCGGCTGGGCGTCGAGGTGGTCCGCCAGGGGCAGGGGGCCGACCCCGGCGCCGTGGTCTACGACGCCATCCACGCCGCCAAGGCGCGCAGCGAGGCCCCGGACTGGCAGAAGCGGACCATCCTCGTGCTCGACGCCACCACCGGCCAGAACGCCCTCGCCCAGGCCCGCACCTTCAAACAGGTGGTGCCCATCGACGGCGTCCTGCTGGCCAAGATCGACGGCACGGCCAAGGGGGGGATGGTGGTCGCCATCGCCCGCGAGCTCAAGCTCCCCGTGCTCTACCTGGGGGTCGGGGAGAAGCCCGAGGATCTGGTGGATTTCCGGCCCCGGGAGTTCGCGGCTGCCCTCGTCGGCTGAAGTCACCCATCTGCGGCGGGCCCTCCGGCTGGCCGCCCGCGGCCGCTACCGCACCGCGCCCAACCCGCGGGTCGGCGCCGTCCTGGTGCGGGACGGCGAGATCGT
>QHVW01000168.1 GCA_003223675.1 Acidobacteriota bacterium | reverse complement strand
ATCGCGCAACGCGAGCTTGCCCCCCACCCGCAGCTTCTCGGCCACCTGCGGCGTGACGTCGAGCAGGATGGGGATGGGCCACAGGGTGCCGTCCGCCAGGCGCAGGCGCTCGCAGACCGAGTCGTGGTCGGCCCGCTTCATGAAGCCGTCCAGGGGGGAGAAGCCGCCGTTGAGGATCAGCTCGAGGTCGCAGAACTGGCGCGGGGTGAGGTCCCAGGAGGGCCAGTCGCGGGAGGCGGCCTTGAGCTCGGCGGCGCGCTCGGGAGAGGCCATCGGGTCGATCAGCGTGCCGCCGTGCGGCTCGATGAGGTGGCTCGCGGCGTCGGCGGGCCGCGGATCGGGCTGGGGAACAGGGAACACGGAGACGTTCGTCATGAGCTTCCTCGGGTAAGTTGCGGAACGGAACGGCCTGGAACGGGCCAGGAGAATCAACGATTCAAGGACCGGGCCAACACACCGGCCCCTCCGGGCGCGGCGAGCGCACCCGCAGTCTACAGTGCGCAGAGGGGGGTGAAAGGAGACAGGCCCTCAGGGCTTTGCTGGTCTCCCTCTTCTCCCGGGGAGGGGGGTGGGAGGGGGCGGGAGAAGAGGGCCGGGGTGATGAGGGTCTTACGGCCGCGACGGCGACGGCTCGGGCGCATCGCTGACGATCACCCCGATGCCGGTGACGGCGGCGGGGATGAGGATCGCCTTGCGCTGCCACCAGGCGATGACGCAGGCGCGGCACACCTCGTCGGAGCGGCGGATGCCGGCATGGTTGACCCGCGTCACCACGCCGTCGCAGAGGAAGGCCAGCACCTTCTGGCCCTGCTGCTTGGCCGAGGTCTCGCCCACGGTGAGGTTGTCGGCGACGCCGCGCTCCTTCTCGCTGAGCCGGACCTTGCAGTCGTCCGTCACCTTGACGAGCTGCGACTCGGAGCGGGCGGCCACCCGGCCCGTGGCATCGACCACGGCGGAGTAGAGCTCCACCTGCTCGTTGCGAGGCTCGGGCTTGGGCGGGATGGCCCAGTAGCGGTTGCCGGGCTCGGCTTCGAGGGCCACCCAGTAGAAGTCCTCGTGCTCCCGCCAGCGGAAGTAGAGCCGGGGGGACTGGCCGGTGGTCAGGGCGGGGAGGGTGGCGCGCACGACGCCGTTCTGCTCCCGGGGCAGGCAGGCCGTCTTGTCGAGGGTCGCCGACTGCGGATTCTGCGCGCTCTGCGCCCGGGCGGCGACCGCGCCGGCGAGGAGCAGGCCGGTGGCAATGAGGATGTGCGCTCTCATCTTGGATTCCTCCGTGTGCTCATTATATCATTCCCATTATACCCGAGATCCGCGCCCGTTGTCCTCACTGCCCCAGGATCGTCTTGGCATAGGAGTCCACGTAGGGCGTCCGGCGCAGGTTGGGCAGGGCGCGCTTGAGGGCGGCGGCGGCGCCGGCCGCGTCCCCCGACTCGTGGAGGGCCACGGCCATGTAGAAGAGCCGCTCGGGCTCGTCGTCCCCGGGGTCGCCGCCGCGGTGGAAGTAGTTGGCGGCGTCGCTCCAGCGGGAGATGCGGTAGGCGGCCTCGGCGGCCAGGTGCTGGGCGTCCCTGGCTTCGGGGTGGGCATCGGCCACCTCCCTGGCGAGCTGGAAGGCCTGCTTCAGCTCCTTGGCGGGGCGCTCCTGGGAGAGGAGCTGGCGGGCCTGGTCCATCTTCTTGCGCTCGGCGTCGGTGATCGGCTTGGGCTCCGGCTTGATTTCCGGCTTGACCTCCGTCTTGACCTCCGCCGGCGGCTTCGCCGCCGCCGCGGGCGGGGCGGGCGCCGGTGTCGCGGCGGGCGTCGCCTCCGGCTTCTTCACCACCGCGGGAGCGGCGTCCGGCTTCTTCGCCACGGCCGCGGGGGGGGGCGCCGGCTTCGTTGGCGCCGCGGGGGGCGCGGTCTTCTTCGCCTCCGTGCCGGCGGCCGCCGGCTTCTTCGCGTCCGGCTTTTTCGCCACCAGCGGGCGGAATGCCGGTTCGCTCTCCAGGGTGGCGGCGGGCAGGCGGGCCACCAGCCGCGGCTCGAGCACGGCCCGCAGCTCCGGCGCCACTCCCCCCTGCGTGTAGGCGTTGAAGCGCTCCTCGACCTCGACGAGGCGCCGGAAGGTATCGCGGAAGCCGTCCACGTCCTCGGCCCGGTCCTGGGCGAGGGCGAGCCGCGCCAGGCAGTCGGCCAGCGTCTTGGGCTCGTCGAGCATGCCGAAGCAGGCCAGGCGCAGGAGGCGGGAGGCGCCCGCGTAGTCCTTGCGGTCGAAGGCCTGGCGGCCGTCGCGCAACAGGCTGAGATAGAAGGGATCGACCGCGGCGGCGGCGGCCGGCGCCGCGAGGAGGAGGAGCAGGCAGAGCAGGGGGAGCTTGGCTCTCATACGGTTTCCGGCAGCGGGCGGTCCGTCACCACCGCCCTGGGGTTGTCGGCGACCAGGCGCCGCGCCACGTCCTCGCCCCAGCGTCCGGCGATGAGGCTGTAGGCGCGCTTGAGACCCGGCGGGCGGCGGCGGACGCCGTGCGAGTCGCTGGCCACGAAGTGGACGAGCCCCGCGTCGAGCAGGGCGAAGCAGTCGTTCTGGGGACGGCGGCCGAAGTCGCAGGTGACGCTCATCGCCGTCACCTGGGTCAGGGCGCCGAGGGCGACTAGGCGCGCCACCCGCTCGAGGTCGGCGGCCAGCCAGGGGATGAACTCGGGGTGGGCGACGATCGGCCGCCAGCCGGTCACCATCAGCTCGTGGACGAGGTGGACCGCCTCGGCTTCCGTGCCCAGCGAGTCGAATTCGATCAGCAGGTAGCGGGAGCCGGCGAGGGGCAGCACGCCCCCTCCGGCGGGCAGCTTCTCGACCTCGTCGAGGAGCTCCGAGTCGACGTGGATCTCGCCCCCCAGGAGGATGCGGAAGCCGGGGCCCACTTGCGTCTGGAGCTGGTCGGCCAGGGCCGCGAGCTGCCGGCGATCGGCGTTCCACCACTCGCCGCGCCGCTGGTGGGGGGTGGCCACCATGGCCTCGCAGCCGTCGTCGGCGGCGAGGCGGCACATGGCCACCGCCTCGGCGAAGCTGCGGGCGCCGTCGTCGACGCCCGGCAGGATGTGGCAGTGCAGGTCGATCATCAGGGGATCAAACCATCAGGCGGCCGAGCCGGCCTTCCCGGCGGCCCGTGGCTCGCTCTCCTCGGCGCCGTAGGCTTCATAGTACCGGTAGCGCTTGCCGAGGCCCGTCTGGAGGGAGCGGTAGCGGTTGAGCACCGCGCCCAGGATCTTGATGCCCGACTGGCGCAGGCGGTCGCGGCAGAGCCGCGCCTCCTCGCGGGTGACCTTGCCGCTGCGCAGGGTCAGCACCACGCCGTCCGCCAGCATGCCGACGATGGTGGCGTCGGTCACCGCCAGGGCGGGCGGGGTGTCGAGGACGACGAAGTCGAACCGCGCGCGCACCGCCTTCAGCCAGTCGCGCATGCGGTCGGAGGAGAGCAGCTCCGAGGGGTTCGGCGGGATCGGCCCCGAGGGGGTGAGCCAGAGATTCGGCACCTCGGTGGGCAGGAAGACCGTCTCCGACTCCGCCGTGGCGGTGAGCTGGTTGACCAGGCCGAAGCGGTTGGAGACGCGGAAGACCTGGTGCAGGCGCGGCTTGCGCAGATCGCAATCGACGAGCAGCACCTGGCGGCCGAGCTGGGCGAGCACCACGGCGAGGTTCGACGCGGTGGCGGTCTTCCCCTCGCCGGCCACGGCCGAGGTGACGGCGATCGCCTTGAGCTCGCGCGCCGAGGAGAGCATCAGGGCGGTGCGCAACGAGCGGTAGGACTCGGAGATCAGCGTCCGCGGGCGCTCGTGCGGCACCAGCTCGATCTGGCTCGGCGGCAGGGCCGCGGCCGGCGCCTTCTTCTTCTCCCGCCAGCCGCCCGCCGGGGCCTTGCCCGGGCGGGCGCGCGGCTTGTCGTCCGCGGCCGTCTCGCCGTAGCCGTAGGCGGAGTAGCCGTAAGCCTTGCCGGACTCGGAGAGGTCCTGGATCACGGCGAGCGTCGGCAGGCCCAGCTTGCGCTCGATCTCCTCCGGCGCCTTGACGGTGCGGTCGAGAACCTCGATCAGCACCGCGCAGCCGACGCCGAACAGCAGCCCGAGCAGCAGGCCGTAGCTGCCGTCCTTGCGCAGCGACGGCTGGAACGGCCCCCCCGGCACCGTCGCCTTGTCGATGATCCGGATGTTCGACTGCCGGGTGTCCTGGAGGCGCACGGCGACCTCGGTCTCGGACTGCTTGCGCATCAGCTCGTCGAGGAGATCGCGGCGGGTCTGGATCTCCACCTTGAGGTTGGTGTACTCGACGGCGGCCGAGCTCTGGTTGATCACGTCACGCTTGAGGGCGTTGAGCTCCCCCTCCAGCTCCTGCTCCTGGCGCTGCGCCGTCTGGTAGGCGGCGAGCGAGTTGCTCTTGGCCTTGTCCACCTGCTCGCCGAGGACCTCATTGAGGTGCTGGCGCGCCTTCTCGATGTCGGCCTTGAGCGTCACCATGTCGGGGAAGTCGGGCTTGTAGGTCTTGAGCTTGGTCTCGTACTCCCGCTCGAGCTTGAGGATCTGCCCCCGCTGGTCGCTGACCACGCCGGTGGTCAGGCTGTCCGACATCGATTCGCGGGGGCCGCTCTGCGTCTCGTGGTACTGGGCCTCGCGCTCGATGCGCATCTTCTTGGCCTCGATGTACTGGGTGTTGAGCGCCTCCAGCCGCTTGAGGGTGACGTTCGCCGCCGGGTCCATGGTGACGATGTCGCTGCGGCGGCTGAACGCCTGGAGCTGGGTCTCCTTGTCCTGGATCTCTTCCTTCAGCTTCTCGATCTGCGAGGAGAGGAAGGTGGAGGCCTTGCCGGCGGTGGCGAAGCGGTCCTCGACCCCCATGTCGATGTAGGACTCGGCGAAGGCGTTGGCGGCCTTGGCGGCGAACTCGGGGGAGGAGGCGCGGAAGGAGAGCTGCACGAGCTGGGTGTTGCGCACCGGATCGACCGCGAGACCGCCGCGGAGCTGGTCGGCGAGAGCGCCGAGCACCGCCTCGTCGGCCTCGGCCGTGCCCCCCTTAGCCCCCTCTCGCGCGGCGCCGGGGTTGAAGGCAGGATCCTCCATCAGGTCGAGGCTCTTGACCACCCGCTCGGCCAGGCCGCGGCTCTGGAGGAGCTCGTACTGGGTGGGGTAGAACTCCATGTTCCAGTAGTTCTCCAGCCACGGATTCTGGGTGTTGCCGAGCGGCGTCAGGTTGCGACGCTCGATCTGGATGATCGTGGACGCCTGGTAGGCCTTGGGGGTGATCGCGTAGTGGATGCCGGCGCCGGCGAGGCCGAGGGCGCAGCAGACCGCGGCCAGCCTCCAGTGCCGCCGCAGCATGCCGAGGTACTCGGTGAGGTTGAGCTCGGACTCGGGCTCGGGGGCGACTTCCGGCTCGTCATCGAGCGGAACGGGAGTGAGAGGGCTCAAAAGAAAGACTCCTTGACCACGATCACGTCGCCCTGCCGGAGCTCGAGGTCGGGCTCCTTGCCGGCGATGATCTTGTTGTAGTCGACGGTGACCTCGGTGCGGCCGTCCGACGGTGACGCCCGCTTGACCAGGATCTTCTTCGAAGCGCGGTCGGTCAGCCCCCCGGCATGGGCGATGGCGGTGAGCACGGTGATGCGCTCGCTGCTCTTGAAGGCCAGGGCACCGGGCTTCGATACCTCGCCCAGGCAGTAGACGGTGATCTCGACCGTCACCGGGACGTTGATCAGGTCGTTGGGAAAGATCGGGATGTTGACCCGCGAATCGCCCCGCACCAGCAGGTCGTCGAGGTCGATCGTCACCTGGTCGGAGAGGCCGCTGTCGGCCCGCCGCAGCACGTAGACCACGTTGCCGTGGCTCTCGGCCAGCCCGCCGGCGGCGGCCAGCACCTCCAGCAGCGTCCAACGCCCCGAGAAGCCGAGGTTGCCCGGCGACTTGACGGCGCCGATCACCGCGATCGGACGCGAGCGGAACTCCACCACCTGCACGGCGACCGACGCCCGCTGCATGTATTTCTCTTCCAGGAGACGCTTGATGACCTGCTCGGCCTCGCCCGCGGTCTTGCCCGTCACCTGGACGTCGCCGATCAGGGGGAGATTGATGGTGCCGGACTCACTGACCCGGCGGTCGCCGTTGAGCTTCTCGTCCTCGTCGACGCGCACGCTGATCAGGTCGCGCGCACCGATCCGGTACGTCGCATCCCTCCCCGGCGACCCCTGCGCTCGTGCCAGACCCGCGCAGACCACCAGCAGGATCGTCAAATGAACCGCTATCTTCTTCATGATGCTCGCTTTACTTCAGCGTGATGATACCGCAGGCGGGGGCCCGCGGTCCAGCGCCGGCCGTCAGGGGAGCTCCGCCAGGGTGATCGTCGCTCCCACGGAGGTATAGGTGCGGCTCTCGCCGGGGAGGTTGGCGGAGAAGTGGGACCGCACCCCCTCGATCCCCAGCCGGAGCGAGGGGCGCAGCTCGAAGGTGAGCGAGCCGCCATAGGAGGAGACGTCCTCCACGCGGTGCGGCGTGGCGGCGGAGAAGGCGGTGTAGTCGTTGCGCCCGCCTTCCACGAAGACGCGCCCGCGGGTGCGCTGGCCGAAGCCCACCGCCAGGGCGGCGCCCAGGCGCCGGTCGGTGAAATAGGAGTAGAGGGGGGACAGCGAGTAGGCCAGGGCGCGGTTGGTGTAGAGGGTCGCCGTGGCGCGCGTCTGCGCTCCGCCCACGGTGATCGCGGCGTTCCCCGTCACCCCGTGGAAGGGGATGAGATCGGCCCCCCGGCGAGCGGTGAGCGAGCGGTCCGCGGCCTCGGCCTCGAGCCCTAAGTGGTTCCCCCGGAAGCGCATCTCGACCAGCGGCGCGGTGCCGGAATTCGAGCGGTCCAAGGCCCCCTGGTGGGTGAAGTCCGACTCCGTGCGCTCCCCGGCCACCCCGATCGTCCACCGCCGCTCGGGACGCCAGCGCACCCCCAGCCGCTCCGCCCGGTCGTCGCGGTCGAGCAGGCGGAGGGCGCCGGTGAGCGGATCGCGCAGGTCGTCGACCAGGTTGTTCGTCCGGGTGAAGGAGGTGGCGGCGAACAGCGAGAAGGCGCGGGAGAGCCGCAGCTCGGCCAGCAGCTCGCCGCCGTCGTTGCGGGAGCTCACCGGCACCGGCACCTCGGGGGTGACGATCTGCTGCTGCTGCTGGCGGCCCGCCTGGACCTCCAGGGTGAGGTGGTTGAAGTAGCCGGCGAAGCCGAGGAGATAGCGGCCGTTGAGCTGCCGCCGCTGGGTCTGCTTCTGCCACCAGACGTACTCGGGGAGCACCTGGGCGGTCCAGGTGGCCTTGGAGCTATTGCGCAGGTAGGCGCGGAACCCCGCGCCGACGGTGGCCGTGAAGTCGTTCGGCAACAACGGCTGACCGGAGGTGAACAGGCTGCGCACGTAGGCCACGTCGCGCAGCGCGAGCCAGGGGGCGACGCGCACGGGGCCCAGGTGGTAGCGCGCGGCCTCGATCTGGCGCTCGAGCTCCTCCCGGCGCGACTCGGGCTTCTCCTGGGGACCGCCCGGCGGCGTATACTGGACGAGGGACTGGGCTCCAGCGCCACCTGCCCTCAGAGCGAGGGTCGTCAGGCAGAGGATCAAGGTCGTCGAGGCTCGCCGATTGAGGCTGAATTTGAGGCGCATGATCTCCCCACGACGGGCATGCCCGGGTGCTGCGAGGGCTCCGCGGTCGAAAGTGCCCGCATGATACGCCATTCCGGCCTCCTTCTCGCTCTCCTGCTGGTGTTGGTCCTGCTCTGGGCTCCCCTCCCCTTCGGCGGCGTCCTCCCCTGGGCGGCGGCCCTGCTGGCGGCGCTGGCCTTCGGCGCGCTGGCCCTCGCCGCCGTGGCCGTGGAGCCCCTCCAGACGCTGCGCCCGGCGGCGCTGCCGGCCGCGGCCCTGGCCGGCATGGCCCTGCTCGGCCTGCTGCAGGCGGCGCCGCTGCCGGCGGGACTGGTGGCGGCGCTCTCGCCGCAGCACGCCGCCCTCGAACGGCAGGCGGCGACCCTGAGCGGATCGACCGCGCCGGCGGTATCGGCGCCAGCGCGGCTGACGCTCGCCGCCTCGTCCACCCGGCGGGCGGCCCTGGGCTGGGCGGCGGCGGCGGCGGCCTTCCTCGCCGGGGCGGCGGCCGGCCGGCGGCGCGCGCTCCGGCGGTGCCTCGCCGGGGCGGTGCTCGCCGGCGCCCTCTTCCAGGTCCTCTTCGGCGCCCGCGACTGGTTCGCCCGCGCGCGGACGCTGTGGGGGGTGGACCTCCCCTCCGCCGTGCGCCTGCGCGGCACCTTCGTCAATCCCAACCACCTGGCGCTCTACCTGGAGATGGCCCTGCCGGCCGCCTTCGCCTGGATCTGGTGGGCCGCCCGCCACGCCCGGGACGAGCCCCGCGTCGAGCGCCGCGTCGCCCTGGCGGTGCCGCCGGCGATGCTCTGGCTGACCCTGTTCGCCGGCCTCTCCTTCACCGGCTCGCGCGCCGGCCTGCTGGCGGCGGCCTTCGCCGTCTCGGTCCAGGGGGTGCTGGTGGCGGGGGAGCGCCGGCGCTGGTGGCTCGCCCCGCTGGGCGCGGCGGTGGCGCTCGCCGGGATCGCCACGGTGACGGCGATCGGCTGGCGGGAGGGGCTCGGCCGCCTGCTCGCCACCTCGGCCGCGGACGTGAGCTGGGGCGCCCGCCTGCGGGAGTATGGAGAGGCGCTCGCGCTCTGGCGGCGCTTCCCGGTCACCGGCACGGGGCTCGGCACCTTCCGCGACGCCTTCCCCCTCGTCCAGACGGCCGACCTCCAGGGAACCTGGTGGCACCCCCATTCCGATCCGCTGGAGGTCCTGGTGACGGCCGGGCTCGTGGGGGCCGCGCTGCTGGCGGCCGGGCTCTGGGGGCTCGTGGCGCGGCTGGCGGTGGTGCTGCGCGACGGCGGCCGGTCGGAGGACCGCGCGACGGGGCTGGCGGCCCTGGGCATCCTGGTCTCGCTCGGCGTGCACGAGGGGCTGGACTTCGGGCTCTCCATGCCCGGCAACGCCATTACCCTGGCGGTGCTGCTCGGCGCGGCCGGCGCGGCGCGGGTGCGCGAGCGCTCAGCGGAGCTCGGCCGCGCCCGGCAGGATCTGGCTGCCGTCGAGGCTCTCGATCTCGAGCACGTGGAGCCCGCGCCCGAGCGGCGCCGCCACCCGCAGCGGCGCCGGCGCGGCGCCCGCAAGCGGCCGGACGGGGAATTGCCCCACGGCCGCCCCGTCGAGCCGTAGCTCCACCAGCGCGCCGTTGGCCGGCACCTGGTCGAGCGCCACCGTGAGCTCGGCGGCCGGGGCGGCGGTCATCATCTCCAGCCGGGCGGTCCCGTGGCGCCAGGTCCAGTCCTGGGGCCCCCAGGACCGCCGGGTGAGCGCGGCCAGCCGCGCCGCGGCCCGGGCGCCGCCGGCGGCGTCGCCGGCCGCGCGCGCCACCTCGGCCTCGGCCTGCCAATAGAGCGGCTTCCCCTGCCAGGAGAGGTGCACCAGCGAGAGGGCCTGGAGGGCCTCGTCCGCCTGGCCGTGGGCGGCGAGCACCCGCGCCTTGGCGATCAGGTACGGGGCCCAGGGCTCGGACCCCAGCCCCTGGATGCGCCGCTCGTAGAGGGCCGCGCGCGGCAGGTCGCCGGCGAACAGCGCGGCCAGCGCCGCCTGCGAGGGCTCCTGGTCGCGCACGAAGTGGGCGAGCCGCTTGAGGGTGGCCGGCGGCAGGTCGCAGCTCGCGAACAGGCAGCGGTCGAGCGCCCGCGCCAGATGGGGGGCGAGCCGCTGGGCGGTGGCGGCGTCCACCGGCCCCGGCGGGCAGCGCTGGACGGCGCTCTGGAGGAGGCCCAGATAGCGGGCCTCCGGCCGCGCCCGCTCGGCCACGGAGAGATAGAGCCCGCGGGCCTCCTCCGTGCGCCCCTGCTCGCTCAGGCGGTCGGCCCGCGCGAGGTCCTGCCGCAGCCGCGAGAGCAGCGACCGCTCCCGCCGCTGCCGGGCCTCGGCGAAGCCCGCGAGATCGCGGCGCTCGGCGTAGGCCCGCTCCACCTTCTCCCAGGCCTCCGGATCGTCCGGCAGCACGGAGAAGGCCTCGCGCCGGTCGGCGGCGGTGTCGAGCCAGGGGGAGAGCAGGGTGCCCAGGCCGTCGGGATCGCGGAAGACCTCGGCCAGCAGGCCGCGGGCGATCCGCTGCTTGCGCGGCGAGAGGGCGGGCCAGATCTCCAGGTAGGCGGCGGCCAGGAAGCGCACCGGCTCCCGCTTGGCGGGGGCCAGCCGCAGGGCCGTTTCGAGCGGCGCCTCCCACTGCCGGTAGGCGGTGAACAGGCGCGGGTCCCGCGCCTGCGACCACTCCAGATAGGTGGCCGCGCCCGCCACCAGGGCCGCTTCCCACGAGGCCGGCCGGAGGGCCAGCACGCCGCGGGCGGTCGCGGCCGCCTCCGCCATCCGGGCCGCGCTCTCGCGCGCCGCCTGCTCGGGGGGGAGCCCCTGATGGCGGGCCGGCTCGAGCTCGGCGGCCAGCAGCGCCCGGGCGGCGCGCAGGCGCACCCCGTCGGGATCGGGCTCGCGGCCGAGCACCGCCGCGTCCAGGGCCACCCCGTCGCGCTCCAGCCCGGCGCGCGCCGCCTCGCGCGACGTCCGTAGAGACCGGTATCCCCCGGCGGCCGTCAGGGCGAGAGCGACCGCCGCCAGCGCGAGAGCGGCGCGCAGGAGGGGACCGGTCCATCGGAAAGGCATGGAGGAAGATGGTAGCAGTATCCTTTCCCTCATGCCCTCCGCCCTCCGCTTCCGGCCGCCGCGCCTCGCCCTGTCCCCGGAGGTGCGCTGGATGCTGTTGCGCGCCTTTGGACCGGCCGGGGCGCCGTTCCCGGAGCCGGTGGAGCCGGCGGCGGCGCTCGCGCTGGCGCGGCGGTTCGAGGTCTCGGCGCGCATCGCCGTCCGCCAGGGGCGGGAGCGGCTGCGGGCCGAGGTGGGAGAGGAGATCACGGCCGGCTTCGCCCGCGACCGGGCGCGCGCCGCGGCGGTGGGGATGCGGCTGATGGGCGAGGTCCGGCGGGTGGCGGAGGTGGCGGCGGGGCTCGGGTGCCCGCTCGCCTGCCTCAAGCTCGCCGCCCTGGAGGGGACGGGGCTCCTCGCTGCCGGCAGCCGGGAAGCCTGTGACGCCGATCTGCTGGTGCCGGGCGGTCGAGCGGAAGAGCTCTGGCAGGCGCTGGCCGTCGCCGGGTTTCGCGGCTCGGGGATGCCCGAGGCCGAGCACCAGCTCACGGCGCTCAAGGGGCCGCAAGGCGGGGTGGTCGAGATCCACCGCCATCTCCCCGGCGTCCGCCTGGAGGGCGCGGCTTCGGCCACCTACGAGGCGCTCGACCGCGCCGGGCTGCTCCTCCCGCTACCAGACCTCCCCGGCCGCTGCGCGGCGCCGGCCCCGGAGGTCCTGGCCGCCCACGTGCTGGTCCACGGCCTGGGGCAACACGGCTACTGGCCGTCGTCCTACTCGCTGCTCAAGATGGTGGCCGATCTCCAGGATCTCGAAGCCTTCACCGATCGCGCCGCCTCCTGGGTGGCGCGGGACGTCTCGGCGGTGGAGGTGGAGGCGGTGCGCCGGCTGCTGGAGCGCCTGGCGGCCGGCGAGGACCCCGCCGGCTGGACGGGGCCGGAGGAGGAGCTGCTGCGGCACATCCTGGCCGGCCGCCTCGACGCGGAGTACGCGGGCGCGCTCCGCCTGGGGCTGTTCCGTCCGCAGCCGAGCGAGCGCTCGCGACCGGCGCAGCTCGCCCGCGCCGTGCTCGGCGCCGTCTTCCTCTCCGACGCCCAGATCGACGCGGTCTACGGCCGCCCCCGCACCCGCCTTGGCTACCTCGGCCGGCGGCTGGCCCGGCCCTTCGACCTGCTGCTGCGGCTGGGGAGTTACGGGGCGCGGTGGGCGCGGCTGCGGCGAGAGCGGTAGGTCCGCCGGGCGGAACGGCTCGCCCGCCGGCCCCGGCGGCTCAACGGCCGGGCCCGGCAGGAGGCTCGCCGGCCCCGGCGAATCAACGGCCGGGCCCGGCAGAGGCCTCGCCGGCTCCGGCGGACGGTCCGCCGGCCCCGGCAGCTCGACGGCCGGCTCCGGCGAAAGGCTTGCCGGCCCCGGCGGAGGGCCCGCCGGCTCCGGCGAGCCAACGGCCGGGCCCGGCGAATCAACGGCCGGGCCCGGCGGACGGTCCGCCGGCCTCCTGGCTACGCCGCGAGCGGCTTGCGGGCCCTCACGAAGGCGCTCATGACCTTGCCGTCCACCTCGTCCACGCCGACGGCCTCCATCCCGGCCTCTTCGAGGAAGGCCCGGGCGTCCTCGGCCCGATAGATCCGCGTGGGCTCGACCTCGATCTCCTCGAACCCGACCTCCGCCAGCAGGCGCCGGTACTCCGTGACACCGCGAACCGGCCGCCGGGCTTGAGCACGCGGAAGGCCTCGGACAGCACCTTCCGCTTGTCCGCCGAGAGGTTGATCACGCAGTTCGAGATGATCACGTCCACGGCGGCCTCGGGCAGCGGGATCGCCTCGATCTCCCCCTCGAGGAACTCGACGTTCTCCGCGCCCGCCTTGCGCTGATTCTCCCGGGCCAGCGCCAGCATGTCGTCGGTCATGTCCAGGCCGTAGGCCTTGCCCGTGGGCCCCACCCGGCGGGCCGAGAGGAGCACGTCGATGCCGCCGCCGGAGCCGAGGTCGAGCACCGTCTCGCCCTCCTTCAGCTCCGCCAGGGCCGTGGGATTGCCGCATCCCAGCGAGGCCAGGACCGCCTCGGCGGGCAGCCCGGCGGTCTCCTGAGCCGCGTAGAGGTCCGAGGTGACCGGATCCTTGCTGTCGCAGCCGCAGGCGCCGCATCCACAGGAAGCGGACGTCCCCTTCCGGACCGTACGCGCGGCTTCACCATATTTTGCCTGCACCACCTGGCGGAGGGCAGAGGGCTCGAAAGTCTGGGGGTCTACGTTCATTGTCGTCTCCTTTCTGGTTGTTACTTGCAACTATCTGTCGAAAAAAGGGTCAGGGGATACGGCAGCAGCTTCCGCCGCCGGTCTCGACGCTCGCCGCGGCGGCGCGGGCGAGCCGGCGGAGGACCACCGTCATGGCCTGGCGGACCTCCGGGGTGAAGTCGGCGAGGAGCTCGCGCTCCTCGGCCAGGATCGACTCCCGGATCTTCCTCTCCAGCTCGCGGCCTTCGGGAGTCGCTTCCAGGAGCGAGGCCCGGCGGTCCTTCGGATGGGGCAGGCGGACCGCGTAGCCCTTGCGCTCCAGGGCGTCCACGATCCGGCTCGCGGTGCTCTTGTCGAGATAGAGATAGGCCGCCAGCTCGTTCAGCGTCATGGCGCCTCGCCGCACCAATCCCTCCAGGGCGTAGCACTGGGAGACGGAGACGTCGAAGCAGCAGATCCGGTCCCGGTCGCGGAACTGGTAGACGCGCAGCAGGTCCTCCAGGGCGTCGTACAGCTCCTCCGTATCCCGCGCCAG
>QHVW01000167.1 GCA_003223675.1 Acidobacteriota bacterium | reverse complement strand
CGGCCGGAACTGTTGTACCCTCGTGAACAGAATGGACTCCGAGACCGTACGGCTGGTGAATCTGGTAAAGGTCTGCTTGCGGATTCTGGGCGTCTCGAACCGCGAGCTGGCCCGGCGGCTGGGGATGAGCCCGAGCTACGTGAGCAAGCTGCTTTCGGGCTCCAGCGAGCTCCGGCTGGACCATCTGATCCGCATCTGCAAGGTCACAGAGCTGGATCCTGGGGAGTTCTTTGCCCTGGCCTATCCGGTGCACCGGGCCGCCACGGCCACCGGGACACAACTGCGGTCGCTGTTGCAGGGGAGCCTGCCGCCACCGCCGCCGCCGCCGGCCGCGCCGGCCAAGGTGTACCGTGAGGACGAGGTGCAGGCGATGCTGCAGGCGGCGCTGGAGAGGCTGATCAAAGGGAGCGGCGGCGCGTAGGGGGTCGGTGATACATGCCTCAGCCCCTATCGGGGCTGGCTTTCGCGATACCTTGCGCTCCAGGGATTAGGGATTTCCGAGCCAGCAGCGCCCGCATCATCTCTCAGCCGCAGCAGCTTCCACAGACCCCGCAGCCCATGCAGAAGTTCGCGTTCGGGCAGCAGGAGAGCTTCACCAAGCCGCAACTGCAGCAGTTGCTCGTGTCCACCTTCGTATGCGGAGGAAGGGCCCGGACCTCCCAGCCGCCGGTCCCGGCCGGGGAACCGTCCATCTTCGACTTGACGGCCCGGAAGGAGCTCACTGTGACCGGAGCACCGTCCTTCAATCCGAGATCGAGCTGCCCGAGAGAGTACGTGTCGAGAGGAGCCCGCTCGCCGGCAAGGGTGAGATGAAGCTGATTCTGATCGAACCGGGCGGAGAGGAGGATCGAGGAAAAACGCTCGTCCTGAACCGGAAGGCGGACGAGGTCGTCGTCCCCTGCGATCCGCCAGTAGCAAGTGCCGGCTTCACTCTTGATCTCGAGAATGGCTCGCGGCTCCAGCAGGTTGGGAGCGTCCCCGCGGTGCGACTCGGAACGAGGCGTTTCCTGGGCGAAAGAGGCGATGGCGCCAAGGAATGTAAGAAGGCATAACCCCAAGACGATCTTTTTCATGGAAGCCCTCCTTCAGGTTGTCAGTATATGGGATAATTGTGCCAATGTCAACGACCACCCACATCACCGATCCCGCCCCTACGGCTCTTCCGGCGGCGTGGCGCGCGGGCTGCGCTCTTCCTTGTGCAGCAGGTCGATGACCTTCTGGAGGGTGGTGAAGCTGAGGTGGCGCGACTCGGCCGCCTTGCGGACCATCAGGAGGGAGGCCACGAGCTCTCTCCGGATGTCCAGGGCGAGGAAGACGTCGGCGCATTCGAGGACGATCTGCTCGGCGTCGTCGAAGTTGCCCTGCTGGAACCAGACGGCGCCCAGCTCCAGCCCCGCGAGAGCCGCCTTGAAGCCCAACCCCGCCTCTTCGAATCCCTGCTTCACCTCGCGCAGGGCCTGCTCGGCCACATCGAGCTCCTTCAGGCCGACGTGGATCTGGCCCTCCAGCCAGCGGAGCTTCAGCACATTGATTCGACCGTTGATATCGAGGTTGCGCTGCTTCAGACTGTCGAGCGCCCAGAGGGCATGGTTGAACTTGCCGGAGTCCATCAAAAAGCGAATCTGAGACTGTAAAGCGGCAAAAACAAGTGTTGGCTCACGCCGATCATCGATAGATCGCAGGCCCTGTTGAATTCCCTGGACGGCCGCCTCGGCATCCCCAGAGTAGCCAACGAAGATACTACGCATAATCACAGCCCGGCCGGCGAGGTGGTGGTCCCCCTGCCGCCGGTAGGCCGAGGCTACAATGGTCAAGGTCTCTCCAGCGAGGTCGAAGCGGCGGCGGGCCGCCTGTTGAGAGGCAAATACGGTGAAGTACCGTGCTCCAAGAAGAGGGTCGAGGGTGCCTTGATTGAAAGACTCGACGGCCAAGATGATGGCCTCCTCGGCCCGGTCGAGCTCGTCGGCCACGCGGTAGGCGTTGGCGAGCTCCGTCCAGGCCCGGCAGCGCAGGTCCGCGGCTTCCTTCGTGCCGATCTCGCCCTCATCAAAGCGGGTCGCCTGCACTGCCGCGGCACGGGCGAGCTGCACCATCTGGATGGGATCTTCATGGCGGAGAGCCCAGCTCCGTTCCAGGAGCGCCTCGAAGAGGGAAATCCCCGAGAGCTCGGGCGGTGCATCCCCGAGCGCCGCCAGGCCCCCCACGGTCAGGAGATGGAGGCTCTCCCTCTTGATCTCTTCCGGCGTCCTGTTGGAAGGCCTTTCCATGCCGAAGAGAGCGAAGGCGCGGTCGATCGGCGCGTCATAGTCTTCCGGGCGGAAGGGAGGCGGGGGGATCTCGAGTCCCTTGGGGAGGAAGCTGGGGGGGACATAGGGCAACAGCACCCGGATGCAGGCCTCACAGCCGCCAAGCAGGTGCATGATCACGGCGCGGTCTCGCTGGGGGGAGATACCGCCCAGCATGAGCCCTTCCAGCTCCTCCCGAGTCGGATGGTTA
>QHVW01000464.1 GCA_003223675.1 Acidobacteriota bacterium | reverse complement strand
CCAGAGCGGATAATCGCCGAAGTTGTTGGCTGCCAGCCCGTTCCAGAAGCCGGGATCGGTATAGATCATCGGCCGTTTTCCGGAGAGCTGCTGAAGCTGCTCGAGAAGCTGCGTGAGGTTCGAGATCACGGTGGCCGTGGTCTGGCTCATGCTCTCCTCGACGTCGATCACCAGCGGCAGATCGCCGTTGCCGCCGACGGTCTGCCAGAAGAATTCGGCCTGGGCCTGCGGGGAGTCCTCGGCGCGGAAAAAGTGATAGGCCCCGCGCAGGAGGCCCGCCGAGGCCGCGCCCGTCCAATTCTGCTCGAACGTGGGATCGACGTACGTCTCGCCGTCCGTGGCCTTGACGAAGGCGAACGCGTAGCCGGCGGCTTTCACGGCGGTCCAATCCACCGTGGCTTGGGCTTTGGAGACGTCGATGCCATGGACCAGCGGCAGGGAGCTCAGGGGGTCCTGCATGTCTATCCTCCAGAGAAGAGCGGTCTTGGAGAGGGAGACTATAGGAAAAGGCAGGCTCTCCGCGAGGGCGGCCCCGCGGAGAGCCGCCGCCGCTACGGGCTCGCCGCCGCGGTGTAGATCAGGGCCAGGTCGTCGATCAGCTCCTGCTTGGTCTGTGGATAGTAGGCGGCGCCGGTGCCGCCGCTCGACGCCGTGCATTCGAGGATGCTGCTGAACGGCTGCATGCCGAACGCCACCACGAAGGTCCTCACCCCATAGAGCGAATACAGGTCGCTCGCCTGGGCGCAGGGGTCGCCGCCGCAGGTCTCCTGGCCGTCGGTGATCAGCACCAGGGCGGTGTGGCGGAGGGGCCAGTCGGGGTCCTGCACGGCGGCCACGGCCTGCCATCCCGCGTACCAGGTCTTGAAGGAGGCCAGGGAGCCTCCCAGCGGGGTCGAGCCGGAGGCGATCAGGGGCCGGGAATTTTCGTTCTTGAGCCGCAGGAAGGCGTCAGAGCCCACCCGGTTGTCGTTGAGGTAGGTCGCGATCCGGAAGTCCGGGATGGCCGTGGGATTGACCGCCAGGTTCGGGACGAGATGCGCCACGATGTCGAGCCTGTGATCGCTGTTCCAATCCAGAGGGATCACGTCGCCTTTGGTGAAATAGGTGCCTCGCGGGTCCGAGGAATCGGTGGGCCAGCGCAAGTCGTAAGCGCTGCTGTTGCGGTCCACGCCGACGTCGTTGTTGGGATCCCAGCCGGTGCAGGTGTTCGTCGTCGTGGCGTCGGCGGCGGACGTTTGGCTGAAGTAGCCGAGCTCGGGGTTGGTGCGCAGGACGTCGATGTCCCAGGAGATGAAATCGCCCACCCGCGCCCAGGAGACCGTCTGGGTGCCCACGAGGGTGTTGGCCGAGCAGGACAGGTTGGTGCACCGGTAGACGCTGACGTTGGTCTGGATCAGGCTCAATCCCGGGCCCAGGCCGGTGGGCATATAGGATGCTTTATAAGTGATCCCGGCGTAACGGATATAGAAATTGACGGTCGTGTTGAACGGGGAGAGGCCGCCCTTCGGCAGCCGCTGCATGCGGGCGAGCTCCCAGGGGTCGTCGAGGTCGGCGGGATTGGAGGAGGTGCAGCCGACCACGCTGTTGCCGCTTCCGCTGCCGCAGGTCCAGGTGAGCCCGAACACCTCCTGGGCACCGATGGCCGGGAAGGGGCCCCAGGTGCCGACCGTCGGGCCGTTGCTGGCGGCCTGGTAGAGCCAGTGCTTGGCGCGGACGCTGAGGGCGTCCTGATTGAAGCTCGCGAAGCCGAAGAGCAGGTCGTCGTGGGGGGAGATCGAGTTGTAGAGCCCCTCCTTGAGTTGGTAGAGCTTGGAGGCGGGATCGTCTCCCTGCATCGGCACGAAACAGTCGCCGGTCGGACAGAGGAAGCCGCACTGTCCCGCGTCGATCTGGGTCTGGGTGCACGGCGGGCTGTAATTCATCGAGCCCGAGGTGTCGAGGAGGAAGAAGACGTAGGGGGCGGCCGCGGGCTGAGCGGCGGCGGGAGCGGCCCATCCCGCGAGGAGGGCCGGCAGGATCATCGCAAAGTTGCGACAACGACGGGGCAGCGAGTCTCTCGGATTCATCACGTCCTCCCAGGAACGATGCCGGCATGGCAGATGCCGGATCGTGGTGACCTGCACAGGCTTTACGACCGCCCGGCCGGTCGCCCAGGCCCAGAGAAAGTTGTAGCCGCCGATGGGGCCGAAGGCGTCGAGGATCTCGCCACAGAGGAAGAGGCCGGGATGGCGCCGGCTCTCCAGGGTGCGGGGATCGACTTCCGAGAGCGCCACGCCGCCGCCGGTGACCTCGGCCTTGCGGTACCCCTCGTCGCCCGTCCACGGCAGGGGGTGATGGGCGAGCGCCGCCGCCAGCCGGCGGCGTTCCTCGCGGCGGAGCTGGGCGAGGCCGCGGGCGCCGTCCAGATCGGAATCCGCGAGCAGCGCCTCGGCGAGACGGTCCGGCAGGTGCCGCCGCAGGAGACTGATCACGGTCCCCGTGCCTTCGCGCAAAAGGCGGTCCCAGGCTTCCGAATCCATCTCCGTCCACTGCACGAAAAAAGGTTGCAAAGGCCCGCCCGCCAGGCGCGAGCGCACCGCCAAATGAGAGAGATCGAGCACCGCCGGGCCGCTGTAGCCGCGATGGGTGAACAGGAAGCCGCCGTGAGCGGTAAAGGTGCGCTTGGGCCCTGGCGCGCTGAGGGTCACCGTGCGCGAGATCCCGGCGAGAGAGGCATAGCGCGGTGGATCGAGCGTCAGCGGCGTCAGGGCGGGGTAGGTGGGGTGGATGGTGTGCCCCAGCCGGCGGACGATCTCGAAGCCGGTGCCGTCGCTCCCCGTGCCCGGCAGGGAGAGGCCGCCGGTGGCCACGATCACGGCGGCGGCGGCGATCGTCTCACCCCCCGCCAGGCGCACGGTCCAGGGCCGGCCGTCCCGGGGTGGCAAGAGATCCTCGGCGAGGGCCTCGAAACGGATCTCGGCGCCGCGCCGCCGGGCGAGGGCCATCAGCTTGTCCCGCACCTCGCGCGAGCTGTTCGAGACGGGGAACAGCTTGCCCGTCTCCGGCTCCAGGGCGAGCGGGATGCCCACCTCTTCCTCGAAGAACCGGCGCTGCTCCGGCAGCGGCCAGGAGCTGAGGATCTTGCGCAGCGTGTTGGGCGAGGTGATCCATCCCGGCTCGCTCCCCCACTCCGTCACCGCCAGCCCGGGCGGCACCCGCCTCGCCGTGACCTGCAACTTCATCGTCGACAAGTCGAGCCGTTTGGAGGGGTACGTCGGATATCGGATGAGTCTCGGGGAGGAGTGAGGCCCTCACTCCCCAACCCCTCTCTCCCAGCCCTCCTCCCGCCCTTCCGGGGAGAGAGGGGCTTTGTAGGGGCGCCCCTGCGTGGGCGCCCTGTTTTCGTTCCCGGCAGGCTGCAGGGCGGCCACATAGGGCCGCCCCTACGACAGCATCCCGCGGCTGGCCTCCCTCTTCTCCCCGGTAGGGTGGGTGGAGGGACGGGAGAAGAGGGCCGGGGTGATGAGGGCCTACCGCCGCCCTACGCCGCCACCGTCTCCGGCACGAACCACACCGGGCACGCCATCTTGTGCAGCAGCGCCAGGGAGGTGTCGCGGGTGAAGAAGCGGCGCAGGAGGGTCCGGGCGTGGGCTCCCATGATCACGCAGGAGACTCCGAGGCGGACCGCGGTCCCGGCGATCATTTCGGCCGCGTCGCCGACCTCCACGTGCACGGTCACCCGCTTCTCGAGCTCCTGGGGCACCGCGGCCGCCAGCTTCCGGCGGGCGTCGGCGATGGGCTTGTCTTCCAGCGTCTCCACCCGGGAGCTCTTGCGGGGGATCACGTGCAGCAGGTGGAGACGGAGGGGCAGCACGCGCGCCAATTCGCAGGCGTAGAGCGTCGCCCGCTCCCCGGCGGGGGAGAAGTCCGTGGGCACGAGCACGTCGAGGATCCGCGTGTCCGCGGGCACGAGGTGCAGGGCCGGCTGGCTGCCTTCATGCAGCGCCAGCACGGGGCAGTGTGACTGCTCGACGATCTGCTCGGTGACGGATGCGTGGTCCTGGGTACTGGCGCCGCGGACCGTCCCGAGGGGCGGGGCCGGCTGGCCTCTTTCCTGCAGTGCCAGCACGGGGCGGCAGGGGAGCGGCTCATCGACAGAGCCAACGTCACCCTGGACGAGTCGGGGAGGGCATGCGAATCCAGGTACACCAAGGCTCCGACTGCTTCACAGGGCTGAAAGAAGCCTGGCGGGAGCTGGTCCGGGCCTCTCCTCTCGCCACTCCGTTCCAAACCTGGGAATGGCATCGGACCTGGTTCTCCCATTACGGCAAGGGCAAACGTCCCTACCTCCTCGCCGCCTATGAAGGAGGCGACCTGATCGCCCTCTATCCGCTGGCCCGCAAGGGTGGCCTCTGGAGCGTGCTGAGGTCCTCGGGCGCCGGGCCGAGCGACTATCTCCACCCGCTGATCCGTCCGGGGTACGAGACGCTGGCCGAAGCGGCCTTCGGCGAGCACCTGGTCGAGGAAGCGAGGGCCAGCCTCGTCGACCTCCACGAGCTCCGCGACGATCTCTCGTCCCTGAGCCTCGACGGCGAGAGCGCGATCGAGCAGAGCGCCTGCCTCGTGCTGGACCTGCCGAAGACTTTCGACGCATACCTCGCCACCCTCGGCAAGAGCCTCCGCTACGACGTCCGCAGGCTCGACAAGCCCCTGTTCAAACAGGGGAAGGCCACCCTCGAAACCGTAGCCGGGGACGGCATTGGGATGGGCCTCGACATCTTTTTCGAGCAGCACAAAAAACGCTGGCGCAAGCGTGGCCTCCCGGGCGTTTTCCTCGGCAGAGCCCAGGCTTTCCACCGCGACTGGGGCCGCCGGGCCATCGCGCAGGGCTGGCTGTGGCTCAGCATCCTGCGATACGAAGATCAGCCCATCGGCGCCCTGTATGCGATGACCCTCGGTCCCACCGTCTACTTCTACCAGGCCGGTTTCGACCCGGCTCACAGCTCGCTCTCGCCAGGCACCCTGCTCGTCGCCCACACCATCCGCCGTGCGATCGAGGAAGGGAAGGCTACCTTCGATTTTCTGCGCGGGGACGAGCCCTATAAACGCCGCTGGAAGCCGCAGCGCGAATATAGGAATCGCCGCAAGATCATGGCGCTGGCCGGCATTCAGGGGACTTTTGGCGCGGGTTGGAACCGCATGGGAAGCGAATTGAAGTCGAAAGTTCGAGCTCGCCTCAAAGAGAAGAGACTCATCTGATCCGCCCGTCCGGCTGGGGGACGAAACGTTCCGGCGGCCCGGCTCATGATAATCTTGGGGCATCCAACAGGAAGAGGTGACAGGCCGGTGACCTTGGGGTTGAGGTTGTTTCGCGCTACAGCCGTATTGATCCTGGGGGCCATCCTGGCGGGCGCCGGCCCGGCGCCCGTGCCCGCCGGCGGCAAGCCGCCGCTGGGCGAGCTGCCCAGGCCACGGGAGATTTCGGCGGCCGAGCGGGCGGCGGTGGGGCTCGCGGCGGACTATCTCCAGCGGGGGCCCGAGGCCTGGTGGGAGCAGCTCTCCGCCAACGCGCCGCTGCGCCGCCTGGGGCGCGCGGCCGCGCTGGAGGAGATCGGCGTGCGCGCCGGCCCGTCCGACGGCGCCTCCTGGCAGCTCCTCACGCCGGGGCCGAAGCTGGGGCCGCAGACGGCCGCCTTCGGCGTGGAGCTCGCCTCCGGCCTGGACGAGACGCTCATTCTCCATCTGGTCGACGAGGGGGGCTGGAAGATCGAGAGCGTCCGCATCAGCGCCGAGCCCGCGGCAGCTCCGGGGGCTTCGTCCAAGCCCGCGCCCAAGCATCCATCCAAGCCCGCTCCCGGCGCCGCCGCCGCTTCCGCTCCGTCTTCGGGCTCGCCGGCCTGGCTCCCCCTGGCGCTCTTCGCGCTGGGGCTCGCCGGAGCCGCCGGCGCGTTCCTGCTGGCGCGCGGCGGGAAACGGCGCCTGGCCCTGATCGCCGGCGCTGCGACGGTGGCGGTGGGAGCCGCCGTGGGGCTCTGGATGTGGATGGCCGCCGCACCCGCCCATCTCGTGGCGCGCGCCGTCCGTCCGGCCCCGACGCCGGTCATCGACGTGGGGTTCCTCCGCCTGGGGCCTCTCGGGCCTTTGCGCTGGGCCCTGGCGGAGGGGAAGGACCGCGAGGAGATCGAGCGGCGGCTGGCCGCGCCGGTCGCCGATCCGATGCTGCGCGAGGTCCAGATGCTCTGGCGCGCGCAGTACCTCCTGCTGGAGTCGAATCTCAAGGCCGCCGACGCCGTCCTGGCGGACCTGCCGTCTCCCGCCCGGGCGCCGGCGATCGCGGGCGGCCTCGACACCGACATGCTCCACCTGGAGTCCGCGCTCGGCAAGCTGTTGACCGACCAGGAGGACCTCGCGGACGTCGAGCTCTCGCTGCTCACCCAGACCGGCTCGCGCCTGAGCGAGCCCTGGTACACCGCCGCGCGCCAGGCCGCCGTCCAGGATCGGGAGAGCGAGGCGGAGGATCTCCTGATCCGGGCCTGGCATCTCGAGCCGGTGGCGCGCGCCGAGCTGTTCGACGATCCCGTGGCGGCGTCTCTCCTCACCCGACCCAAGCTCTTCCCGGAGTTCCATCTCGGCGATCCCGAGGAGCCGCGGCTGCCGCCGGAAGGGCCCCGCCGGCCCTTGCCGCTGCCGTTCGGAGCCCAGGCCGCCACCTGCGGGCAGGCGCTACGGTTGACCGTGGGCGGCGGCGAGCTGGCGGTGCCGGTCGGGGCCACGCTGGCGCCGGAGGGCACGCCGGTGGAGGACGCCAGGACCTGGAGCCGGCACGCCGCGGAGAAGGCGCTCGCCGACCTGCCGGCGATCAACGGTCCCGCGGCACCCGGCCAGATCCTGCAGCCGCGGCGGCTCCGTCTCGCCAAGCTGGCGAGCGAGGCCCTGGCCGAGCAGAACCGCTGGAAGGATCTGGTGGCCCTCACCGCGCCGCTGGTGGCCGACGTCGAGCACGCGCCGGCCTCGCTCGTCCGCCTGCGGGCCCAGGCGCTGCGCCAGCTCGACCGCCGGGACGAGGCCCGCCAGCTCCTCATCCGTCTCGCCAAGAACGACTTCGCCAACCGCCGGCCGGCGGCCGGAACGCTCTTCGCGCTCTCCGAGCTCTACGCCGCCGCCGGGGAGTACGACACGGCGATCAAGCTCTCCCAGAAGGCGGACCGCCAACTGCCGGCGCCGCGGGGCGAGCGCCGCCGCAAGCAGCTCGCGCTGGACCGCGACCTCGCGACCTCCTACGCCGTCCACAAGTCGGACCACTTCGAGGTGCGCTACCCCAAGGCGACCGGCGAGCGCTACGCGAGCGCGATGGCGGAGGTGCTCGAAAAGGAGCGCCTACGGCTGGAGCGCTGGATTCCGGGGAGCGGCGGCAAACCCGTCGAGGTCTGCATCGTCCCGATCCGGGACTTCGACGAGAATTTCGGCGGCGACATGGGTGTGATCGGCCTCTTCGACGGCAAGGTGCGGGTGCCGTTCGCCGAGATCCGCAGCCTGCATCCGAAGCTGGTCGCCATCCTCTCCCACGAGCTGGCGCACGCCATGATCGCGGCCGCCACGCACGACCAGGCGCCGCACTGGTTCCAGGAGGGGCTGGCGCAGCACATCGAGATGGGGATGGGCCGCCTCAACCCGCTGCCGGACCTGGTCCGCAACAACCGCGTGCTCGCGTTCCCGACGATCGATCCCATCCTGCGCGGCTTCGCCGAGCCGCAGCTCGTGGACCTCGCGTACGGGGAGTCGGCCTGGATGATCAACTTCATCGAGACCCGCTACGGCATCGAGGGGGTCCACCGGATGATCGCCGCCTATGCCGCGGGCAAGACGGACGAGCAGGCTCTGCAGACGCTCGGCGGGGCCACGCCCGCCTCTTTCGACCGCGCCTTCTGGCAGTGGGGGGCCACGCAGGCGCCGCAGACCCACGTCGTCGAGGTGGAGCCCTACGATCTGGAGCTGGCGATGAAGGAGAGCCGGGCGCACCGGCAGGACGTGCGCTCGATCCTGCGCGTCGGCACCAGCGACCAGGCGCGGCAAAGGGAGGCCCGGCAGAAGCAGGAGTCCGAGGATCTGCGCAACCGGATGGCCGCCTGGCATGCCACCTATGAAACCAAGGCGGCGGACGTGAAGCGCGCCGTCAAGCCGATCTTCCAGCGCTACCGCCAGGGAGCGCAGGTCGACATCATCCCCTCCTGCACCGAGCTGACGAAGACCGTCCCCCAGATGCTCGACGACGCCAGCGTCTGGACCTCCCCGGACACCAACGTCAACGAGGCGCTGCGCAACGCCTATCGCGCCATCGGCCGGCTGGGGCAGGCCTGCATGGCGGGGCGCGAGAACGAGCTCAGCTACATGCTGGTCGAGGTCGACCGGGCCCTGGACGTGGCGGCGAAGCTGCTGTCGCCGTATGGGTTGGCGCCTTAATTCTACTTTGTCAGATTTCGAGCGCCCTCCCGCCCGGGCATGAATGCCCGGGCTACGCTTCAACCGAAAAGCCGGGTGAACCCGGCTCCTGGAGGAGCGGCTCGGACTTCGGAGCCGGCTTCAGCCGGCTTTTCGTTTCCCACGTAGCCCGGGCATTCATGCCCGGGCGGGGGCAAAGCGGTCTGGAATGGCACCGCGCGAGACCGGGGACACCGTCCCTGCCTACGTGATCCATCCCCCCGTAGCCCTCGCCTTCCAGGTGCCGTCGGGCTGCTCTTCGAGCAGCGTCTGGCCGCCCTGCCAGGAGGCGTTCCAGATGACGTAGGCGCGCCGGCCGGAACGGTCGAAGACGAAGAGCTCCAACTGCTGGGGGAAGAAAGGGCCGAATTTCTGCAGCGCGGCCCCCGCCTCCTCGGGGGTGAGCACCACCACGCGCCCGGTGGGCTGAAGCGCGGCGAACAGGCCGCGGTCGGCGATCAGGAAGAGGGTCTTCTCGTCCACGGTGCGGACCCCGCCCTTGGCGCAGCAGAGGACGCGCGGCCCCGCCGGAATCCCTTCGATGATGGCCGCCCGGTCCACGTTCCAGGTCTCCCCCAGGAACGCCGCCAGCGCCCGCGTCGAGGCGGACGGGGCCTCGCGCCGGAAGGGGACGTTCGGCAGCGGGTCCACGCCGTCCTCCAGACCGTCGCCGTCCGTGTCGCGGGACTCCGGATCGGTCATCAGGCGCTCCTCGGCGAGATCGGTGAGCCCGTCGCCGTCGGTGTCCTTCCGCAGGAGATCCAGGGGGATGTCGAGATAGAGCCCTTTCGCCGTCCGCTTGGGGGTGAGCAGGACGGGCGGGAAGACGATCTTGGAGGCATCGAGCTCCGCGATCTCGACCTCCACCTGGAGATGGTCTCCCGCCAGGAGAGGGAGACGCGAGAGCGCCCGCGCCACATAGGGCTGGTTGACCCGCAGGCCGGTATAGAGCGGCGGCCCCCAGGTCCGGCCGCCGTCGGACGACAGGAGCACCCAATAGGCGCCGCTGGAGACCTCGCCCACCGGATCGTAGTCCTGCGATTCGCCGATGGCCACGGCGCGGTCCCCCTGGCGCTCGGCGCGGACCAGGCCGAAACCGGCCGGCAGCTCCATCCCCGCCACCATCGTCTGTTGGCGTTGCTCGACCTCCTCACGCGGCGGCTCGACCGGCGCGATGCCGTCCGGAAGGGGCCTCTCCGCGAACCGGACCGCCGCGGGGGCGCGCAGGAGCCGGGCCACGGTGGCGCCGGCCGGATCGGGACCGAAGGCGGTCCGCGCGGCCTCCCGATCGGCGCTCTCCTCGTCCGCGAGGCTCTGGTAGAGCTTCTCGATCTCCCCTCGCATGGCCTCGGCCGCGGCTCGCACGCGGGCGGGCACGCCGCGGGCCGGCTCGAAAGAAGACTCGGACTTGTTGCGGACCAGGAAATCCAGGCAGTAGGCGGCGACCGCGGGATACCTCTCCCGCTCCGCCAGGCGGGCCAGCGCCAGCTTCCCGATGCCCAACCGCTCGTCCGCGAGAGCGCCGGTCAGCAGATTGAACGGGTCCTTCCGCGAGGGGTGGAGCCAGCGCTCGAGGACCCGCTGTGCGAGCTCCTCGGCCCGGGCCTCGGGAGCCCTGCCCTGCCTGGTCTTCGGCACCGGCGCGATCGTCGCCATCAACCGGGCCGCCGCTCGCGCATCGCCGGTCAGGAGATAGGCCGCGGCGAGCTGGCGCCGGAGGTCCAGCAACCAGCCCTCGAAGGGGAGCCCGCCGACCTCGGCTTTCACCTCGCCTTCGGAACCCTGCTCGATGCGCGACCGGACCGCCGGCGGCAGGCTCTGGAAGGCCGCGAGCGCCTGGGGAACGAGGCCGACGCCGAGCTGCTCTGCGAGGAGCTCCTCGGCCAGGGCGGTGGCGGCCGCGGTGCTCACCGGCCGGCCGGCCTCTCCGGCCGCGATCCGGCGGCTGGCCTCCTCCAGAAAAGCGATCTTCCAGGGAGGATCGTAGGCGAGCTGAGCGGCCCGTCGCCACAGAACGGCCGGCTCGGGCCGGACGGCGAGAGCGGCGAAGAGGATCTCCTCGGTGGCCCTCGAATTCCCGTGCTTCGTGAGCCGCGCGGCGAGCCGGACAGGGTCCGCGCTCCGGGCTACGAGATCGAGCAGGGCCGGAGACGGGGCCCGCGACCCCCCGAGCCCTTCGCCATAGAACCAGCTCACCTCGTCGGCGATCCTGGGGTCATCCGGCGCCTGATTCAACAGAAAGATGAATTCCGATTCAATGCGCCGGATCTCCGTCTCGAATGCCGGGTCGTCCTGGCTGCGCTTCTCTGCGAGCGCCTTGCTCGCCGCCAGGGCGCCGGCGAGCCGGGCCGCGGCCTCCGCGGAGAGGCCCAGCTCTCGGCTGTAGATCCGGGCCAGACGCTGCGGGTCGTCGAATCCGCCGTTGCATTTGGCGAGCTGAACGGCCCGGGATTCATAGAGGTCTTCCGGGCAGGCTTTGTCGGCGGCGGACGCGGTGCCCGTCCCGGCGAGGCCGAGCAGCCCGGCGAGCGCGAGAGCATGGAGGCGCGAGATCCTCATGGCGTTCTCTCCTGTGGATCAGCCTGACGGCCCACTTTGCAAGCAGGTGGCCAACCTTCCAATCGCTTAGACGGGTCCGGCTTCGGAAGAGCTCCCGCATGCTATCTTCAGGCAACCCTTGAGGACGTGGAGGAGATCCCTTGGATCAGGCCGAGTACCAGCGGCGCCGGCGGCAGCTCGACGACGAGCTCCGCGCCGGCATCGAGATGCTCCAGGAGGGGCACCGGGCGAAGGTCGAGGCGCTCGACCGCCTCTGGCTGAAGGCGGACGAGGAGGCTCCGGCGAGCCCTCCCGCCCCTCCCGAGCCCGTCGCTCCCGAGCCTGCTCCTCCCGTACCTCCTCCGCCCCGGGAGCGGCGCGAGGCGGGGGAGCTTCGCGAGGACGTCGAAGCGGCTCTCGCGGCGATCGGAGACGAATTCGAGAGAGGAGATCTCTGCCACGCTCTGGGATACGCGCCGAATCGCACGTCCCTTCACCGGGTCCTCTGGGATCTCCAGGGAGAGGGCCTGATCGAGCTGCTGTGCCCGGGAAGAGGAGGACGTGCCACCCGGTACCGCAAGGCGAGCCCGGGCTCCGGGAGCTGAAACGCCCGTCGCTTTGGGGGAATGTCCCGTCGCTTTGGGGGAATGTTCCAGACGGGCGGACGAATGTTCCAGAGCTTTTCTGGAACATTCCCCAAAAGCGACGAAACGTTCCCCAAAACGGACGGAACGTTCTTCCAAAGCGACGGAACGTTCCCCCAAAAAGACGGAACATTCCCCAAAATGGACGGAACATTCCCCCGGCGTCTGGAACGTTCCCCGAAAAAGACGGAACATTCCCCAAAAAAGACGGGAGCCCTCCCCCGGAGCCCGGAACATTCCCCCGGCGCTCCGGACGGTCCATCTTTTTAGGGGAGCCGTTTTTCGTGGCGGACGAGCGCTCCGGACGGCGGGACGGACCATTTGGCGCGCGGGAATCGATCCCGGACCTTCACGGCAGCCGCTTCCAGTCGAGGTCCCACGCCTCCCGCCGCTCCGCGAAGCCGGTGAGGTGGCCGTCCGCGGCCCGCTGGAAGATCTTCCGGTAGCGGGTCTTCCCCGGCACGAACAGGACGTCCGGCGCCTCCAGCTTCAACGGCTCGGCCTTGCGCCCGCTCTGCTGGCCCTCCAAGCCATCCCCCTGGCGGCGGATCTCATAGGTGATCGTGGGGGTGAGGGCGTAGCGCCCCACGTACTCCTCCATCTGGCGGGAGGTGAACGGGACCGCGGGCGGGTCCGTGCGCAGGGCGAGGATCTGGCCGGCGATCAGGCGCCAGCCGGCGGAGGTCTTCAGCCAGGTTTCGGTCGTGCGGTACTGGCAGTGCAGCTTGTGCCCGTGGTAGTCTTCGTGCTCGTCGCTCACGTAGTTGGTGACGGCGACCGGCCCGTGCACGGTGACCTGGAAGTCGGTCACCTTGATGATGCCCGACACCTCCTCGGGCAAGGGCTTGGTCCCCTCCACCATCTGCGCCTTGGTCTGCAGAGTGCCGTCTTCCGTGGTGTAGATGGCCTTGGGATCGAGGTAGCGCTCCCAGACCTCCGTTTTCCCATAGGTGATCGCGTCCATCAGCTCCTGGGTCTGCCGCTGGAGCACGGCG
>QHVW01000463.1 GCA_003223675.1 Acidobacteriota bacterium | reverse complement strand
ATCGCCGCCCGCTGGGGGACCTCCGAGAACAACCGCCGCGCCAAATTCTACGAGCTGACGCGCGCCGGACGGCGGCAACTCGCGGTGGAGACCGAGAGCTGGCGCCGGCTGACCGCCGCCGTGGCGCACGTGCTGGACATGGCCTGAGGAGGGACATCCATGTGGAGCGACCTGCGGATCCGCCTGCGTTCCCTCTTCCACCACCGTGCCGTCGAATCGGAGCTCGACGAGGAGCTGCGCTCCGAGGCCGTAAGGAAAGCCCGCCTAGCGTTCGGCGGCCTCGAGCAGGTCAAGGAGGAATGCCGGCAGGCGCGAGGGATCGACGCGCTGGAGACGGCAGCACAGGACCTCCGCTACGGCCTGCGGATGCTGCTCCGGAGCCCGCTGGTCACCGCCATCGCCGTGCTCACCCTGGCGGTCGGCCTCGGCGCCAACACGGCCATCTTCAGCGTCGTCAACACCGTGCTGCTGCGCCCCCTCCCCTATCCGCACCCCGACCGCCTGGTCGTCGTCTGGGGGAGCCGGGCGGACAGGCGGGGCTCGCCGGTCTCCGCCACCAACTTCCTCGACTACCAGGAGCAGAGCCGGGCCTTCGAGCACATGGCGACCTTCCATTCCGCCGGCTTCGTCCTCACCGGCGGCGAGCCGGAATGGCTCCGCGCCGGACGGGTCTCGCCCGATTTCTTCGCGGTCCTGGGGGTGCGCGCCGCGCTCGGCCGCACCTTCGCTCCCGAGGACGGCCGGGCCGGCGGCGACAAGGTGGTGATCCTGGGCCCCGGGATCTGGCGGCGGCGCTTCGGCGGCGATCCCGGGATCGTCGGCAAGACCCTCCTGCTCAGCGCCGACCGCTATACCGTGATCGGCGTGTTGCCGGCCGGATTCGACTTCTCGGTGCCGGGCACCTTCAAGCCGGCGGAGGTCTGGGTCCCCGCCGTCCTCACCCGCGACGAGAGCCGGCGCGGCCACAACGAGCTCTACTGGCTGGCGCGGATCAGACCGGGGGTCTCCCCGCGGCAGGCTCAGGCCGACCTCCAGGCGATCAGCGACCGGCTGGCGCGGGCCTATCCGCAGGTCCTTGCCGGGCTGGGGGTCTCGCTGGTGCCGTTGCGAGAGCAGGGGGCCGGCGGCGTGCGCCTCCTCCTGCTGATCCTGCTCGGCGCCGTCGGCTTCCTGCTGCTGATCGCCTGCGCCAACGTGGCCAGCCTGCAGCTCGCCCGCGCCTCCACCCGGCAGAAGGAGATCGCCCTCCGGCTGACGCTGGGCGCGGGGCGCTGGCGGGTGATGCGCCAGCTCCTCACCGAGAGCCTGCTCCTGGCCCTTTTGGGAGGCGCGCTCGGCGTGCTCCTCGCCCATTGGGGCGTCGGCCTGCTGACCGGGCTGGCGCCGGCCAACCTGCCGCGGGAGAGCCTGGGTGGGCTCGACGCCACGGTCCTCATCTACTCGGCGCTTCTGGCGCTCGTCACCGGCGTGCTGTTCGGCCTGGCGCCCGCCTTCCAATCCTCCTCCGTGGCTCTGGGCGAATCGCTCAAGGAAGGGGGGCGGTCTTCGTCCGAGTCGACCCGCGGCGGCCGTTTCCGCGCCACGTTGATGGTCGCCGAGGTCGCCCTGGCGCTGGTCCTGCTCGCCGGGGCCGGCCTGCTGGCGCGGAGCTTCATGCGGCTGCTGGGGGAAAAACGCGGCTTCGACGTCGATCCGATCGTGACCGTCTTCGTGTCCCTGCCGCGCTACTCCTACGCTGACGCGCGCTCGCAGGCGGCCTTCCAGCGGCAGGCGATCGCGCGCCTCCAGGCGATCCCCGGGGTGACCGCGGCCGGCGGCATCGACGACCTGCCGCTCACCAAGGATCGCGACTCCTCCACTTTCCTGGTAGCGGGGCGGGAGCCCTTGACGCCGGACCGCCTGCCGGAGGCCCAGATCCGCACCGTGACTCCCGGCTACTTCCAGACGATGGGAGGCCCTGGCCCGGCACGACTTCCCCGGCGAGGACCCAGTCGGCAAACGCCTTTCGCTGAGCACCTCGCCGCCGTCCTGGGCGACGGTGGTGGGCGTGGTGGCGGACGTCCGCGATCTGGGACTGGAAGCGCCGCCGGAGCCGGAGATCTACCTCCCCTTCGAGCAGTCGCCCGTTTCCTATATCAACCTGGTGGCGCGGGTCGCCGGCGACCCCGGCCGGCTCGCCGCCCCGGTGCGCAACACCCTGCGCGGCCTCGACAAGGGATTGCCGCTGCCGGACGTGGCGCCGATGCGCTCCGTGCTCGCCGCCTCGATCGCCCAGCGGCGGTTCATCCTGCTGCTGCTGGCCCTGTTCGCCGCCATCGCGCTGGCGCTGGCGGCTGTGGGCGTCTATGGGGTGATCTCGTACGCCGTTTCCCGGCGGACCCACGAGATCGGCATCCGGATGGCGCTGGGGGCGCGGCGGGCCGACGTGCTGCGGCTGGTGATCGGGCGGAGCCTCGGCCTCACCGCCTGCGGCGTGGGTGCCGGGCTCGCCAGCGCGCTCCTCCTCTCCGGCCTGATGGCGAGCCTGCTCTACGGCGTGCCGCCCACCGACCTGCCCACCTTCGCCGGCGTCGCCCTCCTGCTCTCCGGCGTGGGAGCGCTGGCGAGCTACCTCCCCGCCCGGCGGGCAATGGCGGTCGATCCCGGGGTGGCGTTGCGGGGGGAGTGAGATTCCCCTGGGACCACCGGCGTCCCGCCGGCCTTCTAACCAGTTTTTGTTTTTGACAAAAACAAAAGCGGAGCTAGAAGGCCGGCGGGACGCCGGCGGTCCCAGGGGCCAGAGGCGCTCGCGGACTATGCGTGGTGATGGTGATGCTGATGCCGCGCATGCTCCGGCGTCAGCACCGCCCGCGCCTGCGATCTCTCCTCCAGCCAGTCCAGCCACTGCGGCATCCCCTCGCCGGTGACCACGGAGACCGGGATCACGCGCGGATCGGGCATCACCTTGGCAATGTTTTCCATCAGCACCTCCAGGCGCATGCGAGAGGGCCACCACGTTCTCCGCCTGGCCGAGATCGTAGACGGCCGGGCAGACGAGGTTGCCGACGTTTTCGATCACCAGGAGATCGAGGCCGCGCCAGTCGCCGAGGCTGTGCAGCGCCTTGTGGACCAGCTCGGCGTCGAGATGGCAGGCGGTGCCGGTGGTGATCGAGACCGCGGGGATGCCCGCCTTGCGCAGCCTTTCGGCGTCGTTGTCCGTGGCCAGATCGCCGCTCATCGCGCCGATGCGGAGCCAGCTCCGGGCGCCGGCCGTGGCTTCGAGGACCGCCGTCTTGCCCGAGCCGGGCGAGCCCATGAGATTGATCGCGAAGACCCCGGCCTCCTCGAAGTGCTCCCGGTTGTGCCGGGCCGTCCGCTCATTGCCGGAGAGTATGCGTTCCTGGATTTCGACCGGGACCAGCTCGGCGTCGCCGCATCCACAGGTGTCACACATCGGCTACCTCCATTTCAATCTGTTCCAGAATGATCTCGTCGCCCGACGCCAGCCGCGCCCGCGACCGGCAGACGGGACATTGCAAGGTTTCTCCGCGCGCGATCGGCCGGCCGCAGGCGGAGCACTCCCAGACCGCCGGCACGGCGCGGATCTCCATCGGAGCGCCCTGGCAGATCGTGCGCTCCCGGAAGACTTCATAGGCGGAGGCCAGCAGCTCGGGATCGACGCCGGAGAGCTCCCCCAGGGCGATCCGGATGCGCCCCACCGACGTGGCCCCCCGCTGCCGCGCCTCGGCTTCGACGCGCTGCATCAGGGACCCGATGATCGAATATTCGTGCATGGCGCGTCCTTTCAGCAGATCCGCGGCAGCGGCTCCCCTTCGGGCTCGGCCAGCAACCGCCGGCCGAAGCCGGTGTCGAGCACCAGAGCGCCCGGCGGATCGGCGAGACAGGTGCCCACGATCTCCGCGTGCCGCCCCAGGGGATGGCCGCGCAGCGCCTTCAGGACCCTTTGAGCCGCGCCGGGCCGGACGCCGATCACCGCCTTGCCCTCGTTCGCCACGTGGAGCGGCTCGATGCCCAGCAGCTCGGCCGCCGCCCGTACCCCGGGTGCCACCGGCACCGCCGATTCGTAAAGCAGGATGCCCACGCCGGCTTTGGAAGCCATTTCGTGCAGAGCGCTGGCGAGGCCGCCGCGGGTGGGGTCCTTCATCGCCACCACGTCCTCGCCGCCCGCCGCCAGCATCGCGCGGATCAGGCCGTTGAGAGGGGCCACGTCCGAGCGCAATTCCCCTTCCAGATCGAGGCCGTGGCGGGCGGCCATCACGGCCATGCCGTGGTCGCCGATCGTGCCGGTCACGATCAGGACGTCCCCCGGCCGCAGCCCCGAATCCGGGACCACCCGGTCGGTCAGCGCGATGCCGGTGGTGTTGAGGACGATGCCGTCCAGCTCCCCCTTCCCCATCACTTTCGTATCGCCGGTCACCACCGTGGTCCCCGCCTCGCGGCAGGTGTCGGCCAGCGAAGCCTGGATGCGCCGCAGATCGTCGAGGGCGAACCCCTCCTCCAGGATCACGCCGCAGGTCAGGCCCAGCACCTCGGTGGCGCCCATCATGGCGAGATCGTTCACCGTGCCCGAGATGGAAAGCCTTCCAATATCTCCACCTGGGAAGAAGACCGGATGGATCACGTGCGAATCGGTGGTGATCACCAGCCAGCGGTCGCCGACGCGGATCGCCGCGCCGTCGTCCATGGCCGAGAGCCCGACCGCGAAACCATTTCCATTCGGCGCCTCGGCCGCGCCGGCGAGAAAGACCCCTTCGATCAGGGCCCGCATCGCCCGGCCGCCGGCGCCATATTTCATCGAGATCCTCTCGTCGAGGATCGCGGGACGGGGAGAAAGGAGAGTGGTCATACCCTGACCTCCGTTGTCTGCTCGCTCCCCCTCTCCCGGTGAGGGAGGGAGGGAGGGGACGGGAGAGGGGGCTGGGGGGTGAGGGTTCGAAGATCCGGCCGTCCCCCGTATTGATGCCAGATCCGGCACGCCCCCTCGCTCGACACCATGCAGGCGCCGATCGGCCGGTCGGGCAGACATTCCTTGCCGAACATCGGGCAGTCGTGCGGCGAGGCGAGACCGGAAAGGATTCCACCGCAGATGCAATCCTTCGCCAGCTCCGACGGCGCGGTGGTCCAGAGCGAGGTGACGTCGATATCAAATCTACGCCGGGCGTCCACGTCCGCGAATTCCTCACGGATACGGAGATTGCCATCCGGCACGAAGGCGATCCCCCGCCATTCGCCCCCGGAGGTCTCGAAGACGCGCCAGAGCTGCTCCTGGGCCCGCAGGTTGCCTTCCTTCGTCACGCAGCGCGGATACATGTTGGCCACTCCGCCGCGGCCGTCGCGCACCATCTCCAGGAGCTTCACCAATCCGGCCAGGATGTCGAGCGGCTCGAAACCGGCCACCACCACCGGACGGCCATATTTCGCGGCGAACGGCTCGAAGATCCCCCAGCCCGTGATCGCGGCCGCATGGCCGGCCCCCAGAAATCCTTCGATGCGCGTGCCCGGAATCTCGGCCACGATCTCCATCGCCGGCAGAATGTATTTGTGCGCGGACAGCACCGAAAAATTGCGCGGCCGGTCCGGAGAAAGGATCACCGCCGCGGTCGCCACGGCCGTGGTCTCGAACCCGGTCGAGAAGAAGACCACCTCCTCGTCCGTGGAGCGGGCGAGATCGACCGCCTGGGAGACGCTGTAGACCACGTCCACCTTCGCCCCCTCGGATTGCGCGTCGGCGAGCGAAAACACCCGGCCGGGCACCTTCAGCATGTCGCCGTAGGTCGCCACCCGCACGCCGCTCTTGGCCAGCGCCACGGCCTCGTCCACCTCGGGGAGATCGGTCACGCAGACCGGGCATCCCGGCCCCATGATCAGATCGACGGACGGCGGGAACGTGGCCCGCAGCCCGAAGCGGGCGATGGCCTGCTCGTGGCTGCCGCAGACGTGCATCAGCGTGATCGGCTCGCGGCCGATCTCCCGCGCCAGCCGCTCGAGCTCGGCCGCGAGGGCCTTGCCGCGAGCGGGATCGCGGAATTTCATCTGCGCGAAACCGCCCTCCTGAGGAATCATTTTCGTACCTCCCCGGCGGCGAGCTCGCCGCGCACGTCGGCCGCCATCAGATCCTCGTCCGTGCTGTCGGCCAGGAGGCTCTCGTAGAGCTCCAGCGTCTCGCCGATATCCTCGGGAGGGATGCGGCGGATCGCGTAGCCCACATGATTGAGGACGTAATCCCCCGGCGCCACCGGCTCGTCGACGATGTCGAGCCGGATCTGCCGGCGGACCCCCCAGAAATCGACCGTGGCAAGAATGCCGTCGATCTCGATCACTTTTCCCGGAACACCCAGGCACATTACACACCTCCTTGTTTTACGATCGCATCCGCCACCAGGGCCTGCCCCAACGCCAGCCCCCCATCCCCCGGTGGCACTTCGCGGTGCAGATACACCCGCGGCCCGCCCGCCAGGACCTCGACGATCCGCTCCGCCAGCAGCGCGTTCTGGAAGCACCCGCCGGTCAGCACCACCGGCAGTACCCCGCACGCGGCGCGGCTGAAGCGGACCACCTCGGCCACGGCGGCGGCGAGCGTGTTGTGGAATTTCGCCGAGATCACCGCCGGCGTCCGGCCGATGACGAGGTCGTCCACCACGGCCCGGACCATCGGGCGGAGATCGATCTCCAGGGGCTGCGAGACGGATTCGATCGCGAACGGATAGACCGCTCGCTCGGTCTCATCCGCCGCCAGGTTCCAGATCGTCGCCACCTCCCCCTCGTACCGGGAGAGGGGCCGGCCCAGCACCAGCGCGCCCAACGCGTCGAACCAGCGCCCGACGCCGCGGGCCAGGGGGGCGTTGAGGCCGGTTGCGATCATCTTCCGGACCACGGCGAGGGCGCGGGCTTCTACCCCGTCGAAGACCGAAAAGCGATCGATCGGCGGATCGCCCGCGAAGGCGTCGTCGAGCACGGCCAGGGCCAGCCGCCAGACCTCGCGGATGGCGCGGTCGGAGCCGGCCAGCGGCATGGCCCGGAAGGTGGCGATCCGCTCATAGCCGGCGTAGTCGGCGATCAGGAATTCGCCCCCCCAAGCCGTGCCGTCCGTGCCATAGCCGGTGCCGTCGAACGCGATCCCCAGCACCGGCCCGGCGAGCCCGTGCTCCCCCATGGCGCTCGCCACGTGGGCGTGATGATGCTGGATGCCTATCTTCACCGTCTCCGGCCGCTCCAGGGCGTACTTCGTGGAGAGGTAGAGTGGATGAAGATCGTGAGCGATCACCTCGGGCGCGATCCCCACCAGCCGCTCCAGGCGCGCGATCGATTCCTGATAGGAGCGATACGTCTCCGCCGTCTCCAGGTCCCCCACATGCGGCCCGAGATAGGCCAGATCCCCGGCGCCCAGACAGACCGTATTCTTGAGATGGGCGCCGCAGGCGAGCACCGGCCGCGCGAACGGACGCGCCAGCGCGACCGGCCGCGGCACGTACCCCCGGGAGCGGCGCATCACCAGAGGAGCGCCGGCGATCACCCGCGCCACCGAATCGTCGCAGCGGCTCTCGATCTCGCGGTCGTGCAATAGAAAGAGATCGGCGATCTCGCGCAGGCGGTCGAGGGCCTCCTCGTTGCCGCGCGCGATCGGCTCTTCCGAAAGGTTTCCCGAGGTCATCACCAGCGGGCGTTCGACCTCGGCGAGCAGCAGATGATGGAGG
>QHVW01000462.1 GCA_003223675.1 Acidobacteriota bacterium | reverse complement strand
CGACAGTCTAGAGCTGAACGCAGGCTCGAGGTCAGCAGCACGTGAAGAGCGATCTCTGGGAACGGCTGCTCCTCGCCCTGGTCGGCGCCAAGCTGCTCGTCGCCCTGCTCGGCGTGGTCTTCGGGGTCCCGTCTCCCGCGGACCACGCCGAAAAGACTTTTCTCTCCCCGGAGCTGCTGATCGTGCCCCTGTGCGTCTATGGGCTGGTGGGGGCCGGCCTTCTCCTGGGCGGCTCCGGGGACCGCCGGGCTTCCCTGCTCGGCATCTCCTTCCTCCTGCTGGCGACTCCGTTCTCCAACCGCCCGCTCCTGCGGCTCATCGAGGCCGGCACCCCGGGCCTGGATTACCCCGCGCTGATCCTGAGCAGCCTGTGCTTCGACGCCTTCCTGCCGTATTTCCTCTGGCGGTTCGTGGGGGAGTTCCCCACGACGGTCCTCTCGTTCCGGACGCGGCGCCTCCTCAGCGCCGGGACGCTGATCTCGCTGCTCTCAGGAGTCGTCCTCTTCGGCTTCGAGCTGGTGCAGCTTTTCGTCAAGGCGGCGGAGAGCGTCAATCATCCGGTCGAGAGTCTGAGCCTGGTCGCGCCGGAGAAGCCGAGCTACGGTTTCTACAGCGTGGTGCTCAGCCTCTCGCTCGCCGCCCTCGTCTTCCTGCTGACGCGGATCCCGCGGACCACCGAGGTGGAGAAGCGCCGGGCGCTCGTCTTCGTGGCAGGGCTTTCCGTGATGGCTCCGTTTCTGATCCTGATCCTGATCAGCGCGGCGCTGGCCGTCCTGAACAGCCCGTGGAAGCCGCCAACCGCGGCCCTCCTCCCCCTGTTCCTCCTCTTCTGCTCGGTGCCGTTCACCACCAGCTACGCCGTGGTGGTCCACCAGGTGCTCAACGTCCGGCTGATCGCCCGCAAGGCGTTGCAGTACGCCCTGGCCCGCTACTCGGCGATCGGCCTCGCCGTGGTGCCGCTGGCGGCGCTCGCCGCCTATGTCTTCGAGCACCGGGAGGAGACGATCAACAGGATCTTCTCGGGCCCCCGCCTGCCGCTCGCACCCTGCTCGACTCGATCGACCGCCACTTCTTCCGCGAGCAGTACGACGCGCGCCAGACGCTCACCCTGCTCGTCGAGCGCATCCGGGCGACCCACGGGGTGGCGGAGCTGGGGACGCTGCTCTGCCGGGAGGTGGACCTCGCGTTCCATCCGGAGAGCGTGGCGCTCCTCTCCTTCGATCCCCGCTCCGGGATGCTCACCGATCCCAAGGTCCGCGGCCGGCGGCTGGACGCCTCCTCGCAGCTCGCCACCCTGATCGCGAGCGCCAGCGATCCGCTGGCGGTCGATCTCGAGGATTCCCGCTCTCCCCTGGCCAAGCTGCCGGAGCCGGACCGCTACTGGCTGGTGGACAACGCCTTCCGGCTGATCGTCCCGATCCTGGCGCGGGACGGCTCGCTGCTCGGCCTGATCGGGCTGGGGGAGAAGAAGAGCGAGCTGCCGTTCTTCAAGGAGGACCGCCAGCTCCTGCGCGCCATCGCGAGCGGCATCGCCTGGGTGCTGGAGGTGGAGCTCAGCCGCTCGCTCGGCTCCTCGCGGAGCTGGCAGGAGCCGCTGGAGGGGCCCGCCTCGCTCCCACCCTCCGATCCGGGGGCCGGCGCCGAGATCGCCAAGGAGTGCCCCAACTGCGGCCGGCTCTACGCCTCGTACACCATCTTCTGCACCTCGTGCAGCCGGCGGCTGGAGCCCTCGCACGTCCCCTTCCTGCTGCCGAGCAAGTTCCGTTTCGAGCGGCGCATCGGCACCGGCGGCATGGGGGTCGTCTACCGCGGCGTGGACCTCTCGCTCGGCCGGCCGGTGGCGGTGAAGACCCTGCGCCGCGTCTCCCCCGAGGACGCCATGCGTCTGCGGCGGGAGGCGCGCACGGCGGCGGCCGTCTCCCACCCCCACCTGGCGCCGGTCTACGGCATGGAGACCTGGCAGGGGACGCCCATGCTGGTGATGGAGCTGCTCGAAGGGGGGACGCTCTCGCAGCGGATCGAGAAGGGGAAGCTCGCCGCGGCCGAGACCGTGGAGCTCGGCATCTCCATGGCCGAGGCCCTGGAGCACCTCCACGCCACGGACATCCTCCACCGCGACATCAAGCCGAGCAACATCGGCTACACCCGCGACGGCACCCCCAAGCTGATGGACTTCGGCATCGCCCGCGTCATGTTCGACCTGCGCCGGGACGTCGAGGTGTCCCCGGCGGCCAACCTGGACGACGACTCGGTCCTGCTGCCGCCCACCTCGGTGTGGAACCTGCCCACCACGGTGACGATGTCGAAGCAGCTCGTCGGCACCCTCGCCTATCTCTCGCCCGAGGCGCTCAACGGCCAGCCGGCCGACACCTCGTTCGACCTCTGGAGCCTCGCCATCGTGCTCTACGAGTGCCTGCTCGGCCGCAAGATCTTCGCCGGCGGCGACATGCAGCAGCTCATGAGCCGCATCCGCAACGGCCGGGTCCCCGACTTCTCCCAGACCTGCCCCGAGCAGGACGAGCTGCTCGGCGACTTCTTCCGCTCCGCTCTCCACAAGACGATCACGCGCCGCCCCGCCACCGCCCGCGAGCTCAAAGGACGCCTCGTCGCGCTGCGCCCGCGGCTCGCCACCTAAACAGCCCGGCCCCTTTTCGAGTCTATTTTCGCGTATAGAGCCAAGTGGGAACCCTGGCTCTCCGATCGTCTATACTTCCGGATGATCCCCTGATCGTGGTCATCCTTGCTCTCCGATGTGACAGCGGTCGACGATGGGCGTTCCTGCCCAAGGAGAGAGGCTCATGGCATACACACAGGAAGGGATCATGGCCCAGATCTGGATCGCCTTCGGCCAAGGGTCCGGGGCCATCCGGGTCTCGCACGACGCGGCGCTGGAGCTTTACCAGTGGTATTACGACAAGATCACGCCGTACATCATTCACGAGCGATGGCAGACCGACGCCGTCCAGGTGCTGGACCGCATGCGCGCGATCGGCAGGCACGCCGCGTTCCTGGCGGCCCGGGACGGATCGACGGTGATCAAGCCCGAATACGTCTACGAGGCGGCGTCCAAGGTGCAGGCCCAGTCGCTGACCCCGCTCTGTCCGCCCGAGCCGGAGCCGATCGCCGAACGGGAGCACACGCATGCTGAAGCTGTCGCTGCCGATGCGGCTCGTGCCCCCTTTGGCGGCGGTCAAGCTGACGCTGGGGCTCGTGGCGACCTGGGCGACGTACGCGCGCTTCGCGGGGCGTGACCCGGCTTTCGCCTACGGCAACTACGTCCTGTTCGCCGTGGTGTTCGGGGCCACGGGCGCCCTCCTGCTGCTCGGCGGGCGCGAGGACCGCCGGGCGCTCGCGCTCGGCGGCTTCTTCCTCGCCATCGCCACCTCCTGGAGCGACCGGCCGCTGCACAACCTCTGGCAGGGCGATCCGGCGAGCTACGGCCTCCTCGCCCTGGTCGACGCGCTGGAAGTCACCGCCTTCGTCCCCTACTTCATCTGGGTCTTCGTCCGCGAGCTCCCGAGCCCGCCCCCCGACCGGCGCCCGTACCAGGTCATGATCCGCCTGTGCGCCGCCGGCGGCCTGGCGCTCTTCGCGATCAACCTGCTGGCCTACGTGCTCCAGCTCCTGGGAGCGCCGCAGGCCAGGGCGCTCGCGGTCTTCGCTCCCGAGGCCAGGCAGGAGATCTTCTACAGCTTCGTGGACCTCCTCACCGCGGCGGCGCTCCTCGTCCTCCCCTGGAAGGCCCGGCAGGCCCAGGGACCCGAGAAGCGGCGGGCGCGCGTCTTCCAGCAGCTCCTGGCCCTGATGTTCGGACCGGGCTTCGGTTTCCTGGTGATCTATCTGCTGGGCGCCAAGCCCTTCTTCGACGCTCGGCCTCACCTGCTGTACTGGATCTCCATCGCCGGCCTCGCGCCGGCGCTCGCGCTGCCGGTCGCCGTCCCCTACGCCGTGCTCGTCCACCGGGTGCTCGACGTGCGGCTGATCGCCCGCCGGGCCTTGCAGTACGTCCTCGCCCGCTCGGCGGTGACCGCGCTGGTGGCCGTCCCCACGGTGGCGCTGGCCCTCTACGTCGCCGCTCACCGCGAAACGTCGGTGGCCACCCTCTTCTCGGGCCCGCGAGTGCCGCTCCTGATCGCCGCCGTCCTCGTCGGCGCGGCGGCGTTGCGCTACCGCAAGCCGCTCCTCGACGCCATCGACCGCCGGTACTTCCGCGAGCAGTACGACGCCCGCCACATCCTGGGCCTGCTCGTCGAGCGCATCCGTTCGATCCGCGACTCCGCGAGCCTGGCCGACCTGGTGTCGCGGGAGATCGACCTCGCGCTGCACCTGGAACGGACCGCCCTGCTGGCGCTCGATCCCCGCTCCGGGATCCTGATCGATCCCCGCAACCGGATGCGGCGCCTGGACTGGTCCTCCTCCCTGGCGCTCACCCTGTCGAACGCCAGCGCCCCGCTGGAGGTCGATCTCGAAAGCCCCCACTCGCCGCTCCTCAAGCTTCCGGAGCGGGACCGCCGCTGGCTGGCGGACAGCGGCTTCCGCCTGCTGGTGCCCATCCTGTCGCGCGACGGCTCGCTGCTGGGCGTCCTGGGGCTCGGCGAGAAGAAGAGCGGGCTCCCCTTCCTCAAGGAGGACCGCCAGCTTCTCCACGCCATCGCGAGCAGCGCGGCCTGGGTGCTGGAGCTGGAGGTCGAGCAATCCCTCGTAACCTCGCAGTCCACCCAGTCCACGCAGGGAGGGATGGAGCCCGACGATCCGACTCCGCGGGAGCTCCTCCTGTCGCTGCCCACCGAGGCCGCCAAGGAGTGCCTGAAATGCGGCACCATCCATGCGCCCTACACCGTCTTCTGCAGCAACTGCAGCAAGAAGCTGGAGGCCTCGCTCGTCCCCTACGTCCTGCCGGGGAAGTTCCGTTTCGAGCGGCGGCTCGGCGTCGGCGGCATGGGGGTCGTCTATTGCGGATTCGACCTGGCGCTCGGCCGGCGGGCGGCGATCAAGACCCTGCGCCACGTCTCGCCCGAGGACGTCCTGCGGCTGCTCAAGGAGGCGCGCACGGCGGCCCTGGTCTCCCACCCCCACCTCGCTCCGGTCTACTCCATGGAGACCTGGCAGGGGACGCCGCTGCTGATCATGGAGCTGCTGGAGGGGGGGACCCTCGCCCAGCGTCTCCTGCGCGAGAAGCTCTCCCCCCGCGAGGCCGTGGACCTCGGCATCGCCATGGCCGGCGCCCTGGCACAGCTCCACGCCGCCCGCATCCTCCACCGCGACGTCAAGCCGAGCAACATCGGCTACACCCGCAACGGCGTCCCCAAGCTGATGGATTTCGGCATCGCCCGGGTGGGCGGCGGCCTCGACGAGGAGGACGACGAGATCTTCGAGGGCGAGGAGGACGACACCGCCGTCGAGTCGCTGCCGTCCTGGTCCCAGGACGACGAGTCCCGGCCAACGGTCCGGTTCCGCTTCGCCGGCACGCTCTCCTATCTCTCGCCGGAAGCGGCGCGGGGAGAGCAGGCGGACCACGCCTCCGACCTCTGGGGGCTCGCCATCGTGCTCTACGAGTGCCTGCTCGGCAGGAAGGTCTTCACCGGCCCCCAGCAGCAGGTGCTGGCCCGCATCCGGTCGGGGCTGGTGCCGGACTTCTCCCAGGTCCTGCCGGAGCACGACGGGGTCCTGGGGGATTTCTTCCGCGTGGCGCTCCACCGCTCGCCCTTCCGCCGCCCGGCCAGCGCCGAGGAGATGCGGCAGCGGCTGGAGGAGGTGCGGGGCAGGTTGGAAGCCTAGAACGGCCCGCCCATCTCGAAGATCGTGGGCTTGATCTTGGTGGCGAGCCCCACGCCGTCGCCCAGCGGGAGCACGACCGCCTGGAGCTGCGGATGCATCATCAGATAGCCGTTGAAGGCACGGAGGGCGTCGGCGTCGCGGTCCTCCTCCTCGCCGGGCGCCGCCACCTCGCCGCCCCAGAGGAGGTTGTCGCAGACGATCAGCCCGCCCACCCGCAGCTTGGGGAGCGCCAGATCGAGGTAGCGCCGGTACTCGGTCTTCACGGCGTCCACGTAGACGAGGTCGAACGGCCCGT
>QHVW01000461.1 GCA_003223675.1 Acidobacteriota bacterium | reverse complement strand
CGACTTTGAGCGCTTCCGCGCCATCGCCGACCAGGCGGGCGCACTGCTGATGGCGGACATCGCCCACATCGCCGGGCTGGTGGCGGCGGGGCTGCACCCCTCGCCCATCCCCCACTGCCACTTCGTCACCACGACCACGCACAAGACGCTGCGGGGGCCGCGGGCCGGCATGGTGATGTGCAAGGAGGAATTCGCCAAGGACCTCGACCGCGCGGTCTTTCCCGGCCTCCAGGGGGGGCCGCTGATGCACATCATCGCGGCCAAGGCGGTGGCGCTCAAGGAGGCGCTGTCGGAGGGGTTCCGCGGCTATCAGGAGCAGATCCTGGCCAACGCCAAGGCGCTGTCGGCCCGGCTGGCCGGCCACGGCTTCCGGATCGTCTCCGGCGGCACGGACAACCACGTCTTCCTGATGGACGTAAGGCCCGCGGGGCTGACCGGCAAGGTGGCGGAGAAGGCGCTCGACGCCGCGCACATCACGGTCAACAAGAACACCATCCCCTACGACCCCAACCCGCCGATGGTCGCCTCCGGCATCCGCATCGGCACCCCGGCCCTCACCACCCGCGGCATGAAGGAGCCCGAGATGGAGCTGGTGGGCGACTTCATCGCCGAGGTCCTCCGCGCGCCCGAGGACGAGAAGGTGCGGGAGAGCGTGAGCGGGCGGATCCGGGAGCTCTGCGAGCGGTTCCCGCTGTATGACCCGTTGATGTAGCGGGGGCGGTCTGCCCTCCGAAGCCTCACCCTCGGTCCCTCTCCACTTCGTGGAGAGGGAGGGCCCAGAGATCAGCATTGATTGAATTCGGCAAGATCGTTCCAGCCGCGTTCCCCCTCTCCACGTAAGTGGATAGGGGGTCAGGGGGTGAGGATTCGGAGGGCAGGACGCTTCGAGGGCACGGACGCTTTTGCATGAGTAAAAACGCTGGCTCACGGTTATAGGATCTCTGTAATGGACCCCCTGGAAGACATCGATGAGGAATCCCTGGCACTGAGCACCAACCGGACGTTCCTGGACATCATCGAACGGTCCTGGGAGCAGGTCCGCGCCGGCAATACGATCTCGCTCGAAGAGATGAAGCGGTTCGTACTGGACCTCGAGGAGGACTAACCTCAGGACCTTTCCCGCACCGCCCGCCGCACCTCCCCGATCAGGAAGATCGACCCGCAGGCCGCCAGGGTCTCCCCGCCCAGCTCCAGCGCCCGCTCCAGGGCCCGTCCCAGCTCCGGCTCCACGAACACCCCCTCCCGATCCCCCAGCAACCCCGCCAGATCCGCCGGATCCTTGGCGCGCGGGCTGGCAGGGGTGGTGAGGACGATTCGACGGACCCGCGGAGCGAGCAGGCCCAACATCTCCTTGTAGTCCTTGTCGGCCAGGACTCCGAAGAGGAGGTCGACCGGCTCCCCCATGCGGTCGAGGAAATCGGCGAGGACGGCGGCGCCGGCAGGGTTGTGGGCGGCGTCGAGGAGGAGGCGCCGGTTGCCGGGGAGGTCGATCGCCTCCAGCCGGCCCGGCCAGCGGCAGGCTGCGGCGCCTTTCCGGATGGAGCCGGGACCGAAGCGGTCGAATCCGAGGTCCGCCAGGGTCTCGGCGGCCCGCACGGCGAGGCCGAGGTTGATCGCCTGATGGGCGCCGAGGAGGGCGGTCTCCAGGTCGTAGGCGCGGACGGGCGTGGCGAGGCGGATCCGCTGGCCGGCCCACCCCTGGGGCTCGATCGACTCGATGCGGACCTCGTCCGAGGCGAAGCGGAGGCGGGCGCCGATCTCGGCGGCGGCCTGGCGCACCGACTCCGCGGGCTCGGCGTCCGCGATCCAGACGAGCGCGGGGCGGTCCGGACGGAGGATGCCGGCCTTCTCGCGGGCGATCTGCGCGAGGGTGTCCCCCAGGTACTCCTGGTGATCGAGGCCGATGGGTGTGATCAGCGAGAGGATGGGATCGCTGAGGTTGGTGGCGTCGAGCCGGCCGCCGAGGCCCACCTCGACCACGGCGAGGTCGACCTTCTCTTCGGCAAACCACTGGAAGGCGGCGAGGGTCACCGCCTCGAAGTAGGTGGGCGGGGAGCCGGTCTCGCGTTCCGCCAGGGCGACCAGATCCACGAGGAGGCGGCCGAGCTCACCCGGCGCGATCCTCCGGCCGTCGATCTGCAGCCGCTCCTCGACGGCCTCCAGGTGGGGGGAGGTGTAGAGACCGGTGCGATATCCGGCGGCTTGAGCCATCGCGGCCAGGAAGGCCGAGGTGGAGCCCTTGCCGTTGGTGCCGGCGACGAGGACAGTGGGGAAGCGGCGCTGCGGGTCTCCGATCGCGGCGAGCAGGAAGCGCGCGCGCTCGAGGCCCAGCTTGATGCCGAGGCCGTCGAGGCGCGCGAGGATGGGCTCAGGGTCTACGTCAGGTGCCGCAGGCACCGCGCGAGGGTCTCCTTCATCCCGGAGCGCTCCACCACGAGATCGAGGAAGCCGTGCTCCAGGAGGAACTCGCTGCGCTGGAACCCCTCGGGCAGGCTCTGGCGGATGGTCTGCTCGATCACCCGCGGACCGGCGAAGCCGATCAGCGCGCCCGGCTCGGCGATGTTGAGGTCGCCCAGCATGGCGAACGAGGCGGTCACGCCGCCGGTCGTGGGATCGGTCAGCACGGAGACGTAGGGGACCCGGACCGTGCGCAGGCGGGCCAGGGCGGCGGAGATCTTGGCCATCTGCATGAGGGAGAGCACCCCCTCCTGCATGCGGGCGCCTCCCGAGGCGGAGACCACGATCAGCGGCCACTTGCGCTCGGCGGCCCGCTCGGCGGCGCGGGTGATCTTCTCGCCCACCACCGATCCCATGGAGCCGCCCATGAAGCGGTACTCCATGACCGCCATCACGACCGGCATCTCCTCGATCGTCCCCTGCACCACGAGCACCGCGTCGCGCTGGCCCACCGCCTGCTGGTAGGACTTCAGGCGGTCGCGGTAGCGCTTGGTGTCGCGGAAATTGAGCGGATCGACCGGGGAGATATTGGTGAACAGCTCCCGCGGCTGCGGGTCGTCGAGGAGCAGGGAGATGCGCGCGCGGGCGTCGATCCGGAAGTGGTAGCCGCACTTGGGGCAGACCTTGAGGTTCCGGTCGAGGTCCCGCGAGTAGATGATCTCCTTGCACCCCTCGCACTTGACCCACAGCCCCTCGGGCACGGTGCTGCGCGGCCGGTCCTGGCGGACCGGCTTGGGTTTCTTGGTCTTGCGGAACCAGGCCATGGTTTCTAGAGAGCGACCGGAGAGAGACCGGAAGGGGGCGCGGCGGCGGAGCCCGTGCCGGAAATGGAAACCGGTCCCCGCAGGGACCGGCGTCCGCGCCCTTCGCCGCTCTTCCGGAGATCAGATCAGGCTTCGGAGCCCTGCCCCTCTTCGGCTTCGAGGTCATTGGGGACGCCGAGGCGCATGCAGGCTGCGTCATACATCTGGCGCGAGGCCTTCTTGGCGTTCTGGAGCTCGGCGAGGCGGTCCTTCACCTTGGCAAGCTCCTCTTCGATCAGGCGGTCGAGCTCTTCCATCTCCTGCCGGGTCACGGCAAGGGTGTTCTCGTAGAACTTCCTCTGTTGATCGGTGAGGCTCATCGTCTCCTCTTCCTCGGGCTCAGAGCTTGAAAGGAATCCTCAGGCGCGTCCACATCTTGACCCTCACCCCATCCTTCGTCGCGGGTTTGTAGCGCGCGGAGCGCGCCGCCGACAGGGCGGCTTCGTTCAGACCGACGTTCTGCCGGATCGGCTCCGCGATTCTCACTTCCTGGACCTGACCGTTCTCATCTACCAGAACGGAAACGACTACGGTCCCCTCGACCCGCAGGGTTCGGGCCATCGGAGGATATCCCGGTTTGGGAACGCTGACAAGTTGGGGCGGGGAGACTCCGGGGCCGGCTTCGACCAGCTCGCCGACTTTGGTGCGGGGGCCTTCGGGCTCGGTCTTGGCCGGCTCCGGGGGCTTCTCCGAGGCTTTCGCCGCGGGCTCGGGCTCCTTCTGCGCCGAGGGCGCCGGAGGAGGCGGCTGTGGCGCCGCCTCGGCGGGATGGGGCGCCTGCTCGGAGGTCGCGGCGGCGGGAGCGGGGGCCGGAGCCGTGGGCGCCGGCTGGCCCCCGGCCTTGGCGGCGGCCACCTGCTTCTCCAACTGCTTGATCTTCTCTTCCTGCTGCTTCCGGATGTCGGCCTCGTGGGCGGCGGCTTGCTGCTCCACGATCGCGTTGATGTCGACCGGCTTGCCCGGGGAGGCGGCCGGTGCGGTCTGCGTGGCGGGGAGGGCCGCCGGGACCTGCGCCGTGGGGGGGCCCGCGGCGGGCACGGGGGCTCCGGGAGCGGTCGCTCCGGTGGCTCCGGTGGGAGGCGGCACCGCCGCCTCGCGGCGACGGAGGAAAAAGAAGGTCAGGATGGCGAACAGGATCAGGGCCGCGATGGCGGCGTAGAGCAGCGTGTGGCTCTTGCGTCCCCCCTCGACCTCGG
>QHVW01000166.1 GCA_003223675.1 Acidobacteriota bacterium | reverse complement strand
TCCCTTGTGCTGCAATCTGTGTCGCAATGACACGCGAACAGTACGAGGAGCAGAAGCGCCGGCTGGCGGAGCAGCACCGGTCTCTCGTGGAGATGGTGGATTCCGCCTACCAGACCCAGCTCCAGGCGCTGGACATGGTGTGGCGGATGATGTCCGGAGAGGGCCCCGCGGACCCACGGCCTGCTCCGGCGCCGGCCGCGGCTCCTCCTCAACCCCCGGCGCCAGAGCCTCCCGCGCGGCGGCGACGGCGGGCCGGCGAGCTCAACGAGGAGGTCCTGGCAGCGCTCCCCCGTCTCCCCGAGCTGTTCGCGTTCACCGACGTCTGCCGGGCGCTCCGCTACAATCCGGATCGCGGCTCTCTGTACCGGGCTCTGCAGGAGCTGAAAGACCTGGGCCACATCGCCGTTCACTCGGCCGGTATAGGGGCACAGCCGACGCGATACCGCAATCTCGTTCCGCGAGAGCCGGAAGCCGGAGCGTGACTCCGCCCTCCGTTTCCGCGCCACTCCGGAGCCTCACCGGGAGACGGCGAACGCTTCTTGCGGCACGGAAAGCTGCTTCGCCGCCTCTCCCCTCCGCTTCCGCGACATCGCCCTCTCGAATTACGGAGCGCCCCTCTCGAATTGCGTAACGCCCCTCCGGAAATGCGTGACGCGATTCCAGAGGGGCGCGTCGCAATTCCGGAGGGGAATGATGCAATTCGGGAGGGGCCTCACGGCCCAATGGAATTGCGTGTCGCAATTCCAGAGGGGCGTAACCCAATTCCGGAGGGCGCTATGGCGATTCGAGAGGGCGATGCCGCAAAACGGGAGGGCGCTGAGCTACGAAGAGTGGGCGCGATCGGAAAACCCGTGCGTCCTGCCGCAATTCCCGAGGGCCATCGCGTGGAGAGCCGGGGGAGCTCCGGAATTCATCCAAGCGGCTCCGTCGATGCAGAGGGCGAAACAAAGTACGTCCAGAAGCGTGAAGGCAGATGGAGACGAGATCCCAGCCCCTTCGTCAGCCATCGCTCCCGAACCGGAGGAATCGCCATGCTCGACCAGCTTCTTCCCCGGAGTGCCGACAATACCTATCGCGGTCAAAAGCTCGCGCTCTGGCTCTTCGGGCTGGTCGTGCTCGTGAAGATCGCCATGAGCGTGAATTCCATCTTCAACGGTCATACCGTGGCGACCTCGGCCGACGGGATCCCCCTGGACACCTTCACGCCCGCCGGCGCCCAGGCCGTCGTCTCTCTTTTCGCCGCCTGGGGGCTCGCGCAGCTCGTGATCTGCGCGCTGTGCATCGTGGTGCTGGTCCGGTACCGCGCCCTGGTTCCCTTCCTGTTTGTCGTGCTCCTGCTGGAGCACCTGAGCCGAAGACTGATCTTTTACGTTATGCCAATCGTCAGGACCGGAACATCCACCAACTTCACAGTAAATCTCGTGCTCCTCACTCTGATGATCGTCGGGCTGGCGTTGTCGTTGTGGAACCGTCGCCCCGCCCGGGATTGAAATCCCGGGCGGCAGAGGCCGCGGACGCTCCGGGAAAGGACGACGCTGGACTAGAATGGCCGCCATGGCCCGCTCGACCCGCATCCACCTCCACGTGAACGCACCGCGCGCGAGCGTCTATCGCGCGTTTCTCGACGCGCGCGCGGTCGCGACGTGGATGGTGCCGGACGGCATGAGCAGCCATATACACGCGTTCGACGCCCGCGAAGAAGGCGCGTTCCGGATCTCCCTCACCTACGACGCGCCGACCGGGACCGGCAAGACGACCGCCCAGACCGACACCTTCCACGGCCGTTTCGTCAAGCTGGTCCCGAACCAGCAGGTCGTCGAGGTGGTCGAATTCGAGACGGCCGATCCCGCGATGCGCGGCGAGATGACGATCACGATCACGCTGACCGACGCCGTCGGCGGCACCGATCTCCTCGCCGTGCACGACAACCTGCCGCCCGGCCTCTCCCCCGCCGACAACGAGACCGGCTGGCGGATGTCCCTCGCGAAGCTGGCGGCGCTCGTCGAGGCCGAAGGCACCTAAAAAACCGGCCCAACGGGCCGGGAGATTTTAGCCCAGGGCCGAAGGCCGATGCCCTGGGTAGAAAGGCACGTAAAACCAAAGCGGCCTGTAAGGGCGCGAGAGCTCTGCTCGTTGTTCGGCTCTATCGAATCCGAGATTCTCGCGACCTTACAGGCCGCATGGAAATTGGGCCTGCTTACCCAGGGCATCGGCCTCCGGCCTCAGCCCTGGGCTAAAATCTCCCGGCCCGTTGGGTCGGTTCTTCATAACCTCTATCTACCCGCCGTCCCCCACCCGCCGCCGCAACGCCTCCCGCACGGCCTCGAAGCCGTTATCGAGGTGGACCTCCAACTTGCGCGGCATGAGGACGTCCTGGAGAAAATAGAGGATGCCGTCCACATGATAGGCAAATTGATCTTCGGATTGCGGATCAGCGCCTCCAGACTTTCGGCCTCGCCAGCCCAATGCTCCAGGTATAGCAGTCTCTCCCGGACATTCCCGATCCTCACCTCCGGCAACACGATAGGCACCACCCGCTGGACCATCACGTCGGCGTCGCCCTGGCATTTCTGCCAGATCTTGTAGATCTCGTACATGCAATACCAGGAGCGCAGGTACTTCTCGCTGATCACCGCCACCACAAGATCCGCCCGGGTGAGTTGGCGGATAAACGCCGAAATCAAATCCCCGGGGCGTATCTCATCCCGGTCCCGGACCGGCCGGAACCCATCCTTGGGTAGCGCCGCGTAGAGGCCGTCCACCACCTGCGCGCGTCTCTTTCCCTCTTCTGAATCGTCTCCCCAGGCGTAGGAGATGTAGACCTCTCGCGGCTTTTCCTCTGGACCGAGAGGCTGGGGACGGATGTCGATTCCAGAGACCTTCTCCGTTGAGCGATCTTCGTCGGGCTGATACTCCCGGTCCTCGAAAAAGGCGGCGAAGGCCGCCGCGGGAACCGATTCGCCTCGTATGTCGAGCACCTGGCCATCGATTACCGTTGAAAGTGTGTTCTGGGCCACGGTAATGCCATCCAGGGTCAGGAGCTCCTCGGGTTGCTCACCGATGTGCCGCCGGAGGATTTCCTGGCGGATCTCGCGCAGGAGGCCCAGAGGATCATGACCCTGAGCCTTGAGCTCCAACACTCCGGCTCCGGGGGCTTCCCCTGTGCTGGTGTCCTTGAATTGGACTAGGAGTTGGGCGTTCCACTGGCCGTCTTTGAACCACAGACCGTATTTCCAATACTCGGCGAGATCTCCGGCCTGCTGGCCGACCGCCCTCATCAAACTCCGAATGACCGCGGGATGGAAGAAGCGATATTTCAGGCTCAACGTTTTCGTATCGAGCATTTCGTCCCAGACGAGATGCACCCGGTCTGAGACAGCCTCGAAGCCGGGCAGCAGGTCGGGCGCGACGTAGCGGGCCTCCTCTTTGGAGGTCTTCCTGTAGGAAAAGCACACACCACAGCTCTCCATCAGGCCAAGGAAAAGGCTCTGCTCTTCAGGAGAATAGCTTTGCCAAACCGTCGCCGCGAGATCCTCACGCGTGAATCGTCCCGAATTTCGCAACCATGGCATCGCCTGGCCGCGATGGAAGACCGCGTACACGGCATCGAGGGCCCAGTCCTGGTCGAGGATGATACGATTGGAAAACAGGTCCGGCCGATAAAACACCACACCCGTGTGATGGAAGTAGTCGAGAGCGTGCTCCCAGGAGACGATGCCTCCTGTTTGATCACAGAGCGCCTGGAAGTCATCAAGAGAAAGGGTCCGATGCTGGCGATCCTCCGGCGGAAGCGCCTGATCCAAAGCCCGCCACTCGTAGAGTCGGCGGCGCACCTCAGCACGGCCCTTGCCGATTTCTAGCGCACCGTTCCGTTCGAGCAGGTAGCGGATTGCTTCACGGAGTTGGGCTTCGAGAACCTCGCGGCCAAGGTCCGTCTTCGCGCTGTAGGAGGAATGTTGCGCCCCCCAAAAACCATCCAGTTTGGGCAGATCGCGGCTCTGATCCGCGAATCGGTCACACTGGCTCTGCACCACGATCACCGGACTGCCCTCCCCTGCGAGCGAACGTACGTAATCCAGCCAGTAGGCAAGGGGCTGGTTGCGCATGGGAATGCCGTTCTCTATGTACTCCTCCCGGTTCTCGAGATTGGGCGTCCAGAGAATCAGGAAGATGGCGCGACTGCGAAGGAAGAGCGCATGGGTACCGTGGTAGATGTCCTGTCCGCCGAAGTCCCACCAGTTGATCTGGAAAGTCTGCTCCTCGCTTCGGGTCCGGATTTGCAGCTCTTCCCGCCAGATCTGAACGCCATGTGTAAATGGGACGGAATCATCGTACGGCTCGTCTCGGAAGCGACGGCAGAGTTGAGTCTTTCCGACTCGGCCGTTGCCGAGGAGGATCACCTTCACCTCGTTCTCGACTTCGGAGCCGAGGTCCAGTTCGGAGAAGTAGGTGCGCAGACGGGAGAGACAGTTGTCGCCGAAACGGTGAGAAAGAACCTCTTGTGGAATACCAACGGCCTCGTCAGCAAAAAGCTGGGTCAGGCGCGGGAGGCTTGCGACGCTTCGAAGACTCGTAGGCCGGCAGCCGTAGAGGTAGAGGCTCTGAAGCCCGGCAAGGACCGACAGCGCAGACAGGTCCGTCACACCCGTGCTCGAAAGGTCGAGGCTCTGAAGACTGGCAAGGCCCGACAGCGGAGACAGGTCCGTCACATCCGTGCCCGCCAGGTAGAGGCTCTGAAGACCGGCAAGGCCCGACAGCGGAGGCAGGTCCATCACTCCCGTGCTCGACAGGTTGAGGCTCTGAAGACCGGCAAGGCCCGACAGCGGAGACAGGTCCATCACTCCCGTGCTCGACAGGTTGAGGCTCTGAAGACCAGCAAGGCCCGACAGCGGAGACAGGTCCATCACTCCCGTGCTCGACAGGTTGAGGCTCTGAAGACCAGCAAGGCCCGACAGCGGCGACAGGTCCGTCACTCCCGTGCCCGACAGGTTGAGGCTCTGAAGACCTGCCAGACCCGACAGCGGCGACAGGTCCGTCACTCCCGTGCTCCCCAGGTCGAGGCTCTGAAGACCTGCCAGACCCGACAGCGGCGACAGGTCCGTCACTTCATAGCACCCGGCGAGGTTAAGAGAATGTAGGCTTTGGAGTCCCGATAGTGGTTTTAGGTCCGTGAATATCGGCCGTTTTCGATCACCGTCCCATTCAGGCGCCCCAGCCTCGTTGAGCCGCATTTCGCCAAGGTGCAGCACCTTGAGAGACGGCAGATTTCCCAGGCTAGCGGGAAGCTCGTTTAGAGCCAGGTCGCCAAGGTCAAGACTCTCAGCCCCGGTCCTCCGGGCCTCCTCGATCCGCCGTTCCGCCTCAGCCAGATTTGTTTCCACGATTGCGCAATGTTACCAAGCCAACGGAAGAAGATCGAGTCTGGAGCGGGCGGGAGCGGCACCACCATGACATGCGAAGGCGCGGAAGAAGCTGTAGGATAGAGGGCGCCATGGCATCCACCGCACTGAATCTCCCCTCTCAGCTCAAGCAAGAGGCCGAGGAGTGGGCGAACCGGCAGGGGATCTCCCTCGACCAGTTCATCGTTTGGGCTGTCGCTGAGAAAGTCGGCGGCCTGAAACAGGCGATTGACGATCCGCGATTTCCCCACGTCACTTACCGGCGTGGTGCCGCGGGTTGGCCTGAGCCCGTTCTCCGTGGTACTGGAATCCGTGTCCAGACGATCGTCGTAGCGCACCAGATCTGGAGAATGGACCCTTCGGAGATCGCGGCCGACTATGACTTGACGGCAGAGCAGGTCACGAATGCTCTCGCCTTCTACGAGGCCCATCGAGGCGAAATCGAGGCTTCACTCGCCGACGAGCAGACGAGCGAACCCGTGAATCACGCGATATGAGCAAGACCGGTACTACGCGGGTGACCGTGAAGCCTGGTGAGGAGTTGCCTCGCGGCGAGACCGATTGGGCGCGAGTGAAAGCGATGACGGATGAGGAGGTGATGGCGGCGGCCCTCTCCGATCCCGATGCCCAGCCGCTTGACCCGGAGGCGTTGGCGAAGATGCGACGGGTCTCCCCCGTGAAGGCGTTGCGGCAGCGGCGCGGCTCTCAGAGCCGTAGAGAACCGTAGAGACGTCCCAGCCCGTTTCAGCAGAACGCTGGCAGGCCTCTGAAGGCGGGACGTCTCCCTCCCGAGGCCATCCACGCTTCCTACCCTGCACGGGCGGATTGAGATCGCGATCCGGCAGCACGGATATCTCCGGCAGGGCCTGCCCTCCGAAGAGACGTCCCGACGTTGGTGGCCTGCCAGCGTTGTGCTGAAACGGGCTGGGAACGTCCGAACGTCTCTACAGCTCTACGGCCGAAGAGGGGGCAGCCGCTCCACCGTGCTACCATCCGCCGCGAATCCCGGGCATCCTGATGACTCACCCCTCGCCATCGACGACGGCCCACGATCCCGACTCACCCGTGGACCCCCAGCCGCGCTGGATCGGCGTCGCCCTGCTCGCGCTGCTCCTGGTCAGCTTCGGGTTGCGCGCCTGGGACGCAGCCCAAGGGCTCAACGCCCACCGCTACTACGACGAGCGCTATCCGCTGAAGAACGTCTCGGCGATCCTCCTGCACGGCGAGATCCGTCCCCGGAATGCGTTCTATACGAGCCTCTCGTATCTCCCCCAGACGGCGGCGCTGGCGGCCAGCCAGTGGCTCTTCGAGGTCACCCGCTACGAGCCGTTCGCGATCTACAGCGCGTCGAGCGACGGCTATTCCCCCACCGCCTATCTGATCTGCCGGCTGATTAACGTGCTCTACGGCACGCTCAGCCTCTGGGTGCTCTTCCTGATCGGCCGGCGGATCTATTCGCCCGCGGTGGGGCTGCTCGCGGCGGCCATCCTGGCGGCGTTCGGGCGGCACGTGCAGAGCTCGGGGGAGTTCAAGCCGGACATCCTCGTCCTCTTCCTGGTGACGCTGACCTTCTACTGGACTCTCGCCGCCGCCTTCCGCCCCTCCCTCCGGCGTTTCCTGCTGGTGGGGGTGGGGGTGGGCCTCAGCGTCTCGGCCAAGTACACGGGGGTCGCCGCGGCCATCCCGCTCACCGCCGCCGTGCTCGCCGAGGGGCGGCGCGACCGCCGGCAGTGGCTCTGGCTGGTGCTCGCGGGGGTGGCGTCGGTGGTCACTTTCGTGATCCTCAACCCGTTCCTGGACGTGGTGTTCGACTCCATCTCCTTTCTCTCCCACACCTACGCGACCACGGGGGCGGAGGAGGAGAGCGGCCACTGGGTGGTCTTCACGCGGCAGATCCAGTTCCTGAGCGATCAACACGGGCCGGTCGTCACCGCGTTCGTGGGGCTCGGCGTGCTGGGGCTGCTGTGGCGGATCTTCCGTCCGGCCTCGGAAGACGCGCGGGAGCGGCGGCTGGGCTCGATCCTCGTGCTATGCCTGCTCCTGGGGTACTCGGTCCTCCACGCGCTGGGGATGACGCTGTTCCGCGGCCAGAACTATCTGCCGGTGGTCCCCTTCTCCTCGCTCGCCGCCGCCTGGGCCATGGTGGAGCTCTGGCGGTGGCTGTGCCTCCGGTTCCCCTGGCTGGCGTGGCGGCCGGTGGCGGCCCTGGTCTGGGCCGGCGTGGGCGCGGCGCTGGTGGCCCAGCAGGAGACGCTCGTCTACGTGCGCGTGGTGCCCACCACGTTCTCCCTGATGAACGAGGAGCTGCTGGGCGAGCTCGATCCGACCGGCATGCGCCACGTGGTCTATGAGCGGCCGCTCGGCACCTTCGACACCGGCGGCAGGCCGCGCCGGCCGCTGGTGACGCCGGTGGACCGGCTCACGGCCGTCCCCCCCGCCTTCCTCGACGGCACGGACGTGGAGGTCTTCCCTCAGAGCCGGCTGGACGGTCCGGCGGCCGATTTCTATCGCGACCGGGTGGCCCGCTGCGCCAGGGATCAGGTCGAGATCGTGGGCGTCCGCTGGTTCCACAGCCGCGGCGAGCCGATCGTGATCCTGCGCCATCTCTGGGAGCTGGTGGGGGACCCGGTCGATCTCCAGGTGCGGCGGCCGGACGAGGATTCGCCGTTCCTGGTGGGCCGCGTCCCCGAGGGGCTGACGAAGCCGGGGGAGACGGTCTCGCTGATGTTCTGGATTCCCCGCGGCGCGGCGGGGCGGGACGTGGATCAGCTCCGGCTCGACCCGGGCGGCCGGTCGGTGCCCATCTTCGACACCGGCCGGCGGCTGAACCGGCTGTTCCGGACGAGCACGCGCTTCACCCTCACCGGGACGGAGCAGCGGGTGCGGGTGCCGTCGATCGGCACCGACGATCCCGCGCGCGGGTATGGGTTGGAGCTGTATGAGTGGCGGCCGGAGACGGCTCCGGCGCACCCTTGAAGGCCGGCAGGGCCCAGCAGCCGTATGCCCTCTGGGGCCGCCTGCCCTCCGAAGCCTCACCCTCGGTCCCTCTCCACTTCGTGGAGAGGGAGGGCCCGCGTAGGAAGGCACTGTCGAGCTCGGCAAGATGCTGAAGACAGGTTCCCCCTCTCCACGAAGTGGAGAGGGGGCCAGGGGGTGAGGCCTCGAAGGGCAGGACGCTCAGAGGGCAAAACGCAGTGAATCACGGCGACGCCCGCGGCACCGGCTCCACGGCCAACCCTCGCAGCGTATTGGCCCTGGCCAGGATCTGGATCGCCCGCTCCGGCTCGCCGCGGTCCGTCTCGACGATCGCCAGCTCGACGATCGACTCGGCCGCCTGGAGGGGCTCGCCCGCCGACAGGAAGATCGACACCGTGCGGCGGAAGAGGACCGCCGCCTCGTCCAGCCGGTGCTGGGCCTGCCGCAGGAAGGCCTTGTAGACCAGGAGCTGCGCCTTCTCCGTCAGGTCCCCCGTCCCACGGTCCAGATCGTCCTCGGCCTGGAGCAGGGCCTCCTCGGCGCCGGGGAGGTCCGCGGCGATCCGGCGGGCGTTGCCGATCAGGCTCCAGCAGCGGCCGCGGGTGTCCGCCAGCACCCGCTCGCCGTACCAGCCGCCGTCCAGGGAGCCGGCGAGCTCGAGCGCCAGGGCCGCCAGCCTCTCCCCCTGCGCGGGGTCGTCCACGGAGACCTCATGGCTGCGCTGGAGGAGCAGCCCGCACAGCGCGAGGCTGCGGAACCGCCGGCTATTGCGCGCCAGGATCTCCTGGCGCTCCACCCGGTGACCCATCAGCTCCGCGAACAGGGCGGGCGCCTCGGCCCGCTCCCGCGCCACCGCCTGGGCGCGCGACCGGAGGCCCTGCAGCACGCCGTCGACGGCGCGGCTGACGGGGGCCTCCGAGGGGCGCCAGGAGAGGACGTTTCCCTGTCCCCGCGCGGCCGGCTCCCTCTCCTCCAGCTTCCGGCGGCAGGACGGGCAACCCTGGATGTGCTTCAGAAGACGGCCCTGATCGCCGGGCAGGAGCTGAATCCTGCCCGTCAGGACCTCCGAATTCGGATGGATCCTCGGCATCCGGTCCTCCTCATTCCCGTTCTTTCGCAGAATCGGCTCTTCAATAGAGAAGTTGCCGCAGCGGTCGGTTCGGTGACAAAAAATTCGAAGAAACTTCGCCGGAGCAGGTCCGGACGGTCCTGCTATGATCCCCGCGAGCCCTTATGACCCGCCTGATCAGCCTCCCCCTCTGGCTGGTGATCGTGCTGCTCCTGCTCGCCGCGTGGGCGACGCTCGACCGCCTGCTGGTTCCCGGCGTCCGCTGGTATCTGCGGCGGCGGGTCAACCGCGCCATCGACGAGCTCAACACCCGGCTGCGGCTGAAGATCCCGCCCTTCCACCGCACCAGGCGGCGGGTCCTGATCGACCGCCTGGTCTACGACCCCGCGGTGGTCGAGGCGGTGGACGCGCACGCCCGCGAGCAGGGGGTGCCGCGCGCGGTGCTGGCCCGGCGGGTGGAGCGCTACGCCCGCGAGATCGTCCCCGCCTTCAACGCCTACTTCTATTTCCGGATCGGCTACTGGCTCTCCAAGCGGGTGGCCCGTCTCCTCTACCGCGTGCGGCTCGGCTTCTCGGACGAGGCGGGGCTCGCCGCCATCACCCCCGGCTCGACGGTGGTCTTCCTGATGAACCACCGCAGCAACATGGACTACGTGCTGGTGGGCTACCTGGCCGCGGACCGCACCGCCCTCTCCTACGCCGTGGGGGAATGGGCGAGGATCTGGCCGCTCCAGACCCTGATCCGCTCGACCGGAGCCTACTTCGTGCGGCGGAGCTCGGGCGATCCGCTCTACCGCCGGGTGCTGGAGCGCTACATCCACATGGCGACCGCCGCCGGGGTACCGCAGGCCGTCTATCCGGAGGGGGGCCTCTCACGGGACGGCCGTCTGCGGCCGCCGAAGCTGGGCATCCTGGACTACATGCTGCGCTCGTTCGACCCTGTCCATGGGGACCGCGACCTCGTTTTCATTCCCGTGGGGATCAACTACGACCGCGTCCTGGAGGACCGCACCCTCCTGCTCGACCTGCAGCCGGAGCGGCCGCGGCGGGACCGCCTCTTCGCCGTGCGCACCACCCTGCGCTTCGCGGGCCGCAACCTGGCGCTCATGCTGCGCAGCCGCTGGCACCGCTTCGGATACGCCTGCGTGAATTTCGGCACGCCCATCTCGATGCGGGCCTATCTCGGGGAGCGGGGCCTCGACCTGCGCCGCCTCTCCAAGGAGGAGCGCGCCGTCCACCTGGAGCGCCTGGGGGCCGAGCTGATGGCAAGCATCGGCCGGGTGATCCCCGCCCTGCCGGTGCCGCTGGTGGCGTCCGTCCTGGTCGACAGCGCCGGCGAGCCGCTCTCCGAGCTGGAGCTCAAAGCCCGCACCTTCCGGCTGATGACCGAGCTGGAGCAGGCGGGGGCCCACGTCTACATCCCCCGCCGGGATCAGGACTACGCGATCGTCGCCGGCCTGCGCATGCTCACGCTCCGCCACCTGGTCGAGGAGCGGGAGGGTCTGTATGTGGCGGCTCCGGGGGAGATGACTTTGCTACGATATTATGGGGGGTCAATTATGCACCTGATTCCAGAGAGCGTCGAATTTTCCCGCCAGATGAAAGTGGCGGAGCGTGTTATGCGGGAGAACCACACCGTGCTCCGCGCGCTGGGAGCCTCGGCGCCGGAAAACCCGGAGCCAGGGACCCGAGGGACTCCAGGGACATCAGGGACTCCAGAGACATGAAAAAGCGGGCCAAATCGGACTTCCTGTCTGTGTCGTCCCTGCTGTCCCTGCGGTCCCTGGAGTCCCTTTCTCAAGAACCTAAGCCGCCCCTTTTCGTATCAATCCACCATGAGCCGCCGCCCAGGGACCGTCCAGCGCCTTCGGGGCTTCTTCCAGGAGTACACCCAGGGGCTCGAATCGCGCGACTTCAAGCGCCTGTTCGACCGCGACGCGGCCCAGGCGTATGCGGTGCTCACCCGCGAGCACAGCCGGGAGCCCGAGCCGCGAAAGCGGCTGCGCCGGCTCTTCTTCCGCGCCAGGATCGCCTTCCTCGGGATCTCCTACAAGCTCTCGCCGGCACGGCGCCTGCTCTTCGGGCTCTCCCTGGTGGCGTTCTTCCTCGGCTTCTTCGGCAACTCGGGGATCTTCCAGGACTCGAAGAAGCTCCACATCCACATCGAGTTCTCCCCCCTCTGGTTCACGGTCAGCGTCGGGTGCCTGGTCTTCCTCCTGGCCCTGGAGCTGGTGGACCGCGTCCGCGTGCGCGATGAGCTCGAGATCGCCCGCGAGCTCCAGCGGGACCTGCTGCCGCGCGACCTGCCGGCCGTGCCCGGCTATCTCTTCGCCCACTCCTACCGCACGGCCAACGAGGTGGGCGGGGATTTCTACGGTCTGATCAGCCTCCCGGACGGCCGCCTGGCGCTGATGGTGGCCGACGCCAGCGGCCACGGCATGGCCTCCGGCCTGGTGATGGCGATCGCCAACGCCACCTGGCAGACCGCCCTCGACCTCGACCCCGGCCCGGAGCGGGTGGTCGCGCTGCTCAACCGTACCCTATGCCGCACCGGCACCACCCGCACCTTCATGAGCGCCTTCTACGGTCTGCTCGACCCCGCGACCGGCACCATGGAGTACGTCTGCGCCGGCCACCCCTTCCCCCTGCTGCGGCGCGCCGGCGGCCGGACCGAGGAGCTGGGCAACGGCGGCTTTCCGCTCGGCCTGCGCGATCCCCTGCCGATTGCCAGCCACACGGTGACGATCGAGCCTGGGGACCTCCTGCTCCTCTATACGGACGGCCTGCCCGAAGCCCTCGACGCGCAGGGAAGCACAGCCTTCGGCTATGAGAAGGTCCAGGCCGCGCTCCAGCTCGGCGGCACCCCGCAGCAGGTGCACGACGCCATCCGCCACAGCTTCGACCTCCACGTGGGGGACGAGGTGTTGCGGGACGACCTGACGCTGTTGGTGATCGCGCGGGGGATGCCGATCCCAAAGCCCGGTCCTGCCACCCCGGAAACCCCGGAAACCGTAGAGACGTCCCAGTCCGTTTCAGCATAACGCCGGCAGGCCATTAACGTCGGGACGTCTCCTCGGAGGGTAGCCGCCCGCCTGGATCGGGGGCGGCGGCGGACGGTCTTCGTCGTCTCCTGAGGATAAATTCTTCTTGCTTTCCGTCCCGGTTTCTTTCTAGAATCGGAGCCGCTCGCGCAGCAAAAGCTTCCGCTGAGATCGATCAACCCACTGGAGTAGCCCATGTTCCTACACGTCCTGGAAGCAAGATATCTGGGTGATTACAGGGTCTGGCTGTATTTCAGCGACGGCACCTCTGGCGAGGTGGACCTGAACGGAGAGTTGGATGGGCCTGTCTTCGGTCCCCTTCGGGATGTGGAGCTGTTCAAACGCTTCACCGTCCACCACCATACTCTGGCCTGGGAGAACGGTGCCGACCTTGCACCGGAGTTTCTCCATCAACGCCTGAGAGCCGCCGCCTGATCCACCGAGTCGGCGATCAGACACCGGGCTTACGCCCCTCCCGAGCCCTCACCCCTGGCCCCTCCCACCCTCCCTCACCGGGAGAGGGGAACCGCCCGCCCGAATACCCCCGCAGGAGTTTTCTCCCTCTTCTCCCGGGAGGGGGGAGGGCAATGGGAGAAGAGGGCCGGGGTGATGAGGTCTTGAGAGGGAGGGGGAAAGCTGGCACGCGAAAACGCCTCAGAAAAACACCTTCCGTACCCACCGCCGGAAGCTGAACCGCCGCCCCACCCCCGGAGCGCCGGCGAGATCGGCCGCGCCGAATTCTTCGAGCACCGCCTTGGTCTGCTCCCCCAGCTCCGGCACCTTTCCGCCGGCCGCGGGCCGCTCGCCGTCGAGCCGCGCGGGAAAGGCCAGCCGGGGGAGGCGGTCCGGTCCGGTGGCCAGGACTCCCCTTTCCAGCACCTGCGGGTGCTCCTTCGCCTCGGCCGCCGAGAGGATGGGCTCGACGGGGACGTCCTCCTGGTTGAGGAGCGCCATCCACTCTCTCAGGCTCCGGCCGCGGATCAGCTCGCGCATCGCCCGGCGTACTCGGAGGGAATGGCTGTACTGCCGGCGGAGCAGATCCGGCCGGCCGGACAGCCGGCAGAAGCGCTCCCAGAAGTGGGGCTCCAGGGCGCCCAGCGCCAGCTTGCGGCCGTCGGCGGTCTCGTAGACGTTGTAGCAGGGGAGCGCGCCGGTCAGCGGCAGCGGCTCCCCCACCGCTTTCCGCCCTCCCGCCTCGGCGGCCCAGGCGGTGAGGTTGGCGTGCAGGCCGGCGTCGAGGAGGGCGACGTCGACAATCTTCCCCTGGCCCGTCCGCTCCCGTTCGAGCAGCGCGGCGAGAATGGCGGAGACGAGGCTCCAGGCGCCGATCAGGTCCGCGATCTGAGCCCCGGGCATGGCGGCGGTCGAGGCGAGCGCGCCCGCCACCGCCTGATAGGTGAGATCGTGGCCGGCCCGCGCGGCGTAGGGGCCCGTCGGCCCCCAGCCCGAGAGCGAGCCGATCACCAGCCGCGGATGGCGCTCCCGCAGCTCCGTGGGAGGAAAGCCGAGCCGCGCCAGCGTCCCCGGACGGAAGCTCTCGATCAGGACGTCGGCCCGCGCGAGCAGCTTCTCCAGCGCCTCGCGCCCCGCCTCGGACTTGAGATCAAGCGCCACGCTCTCCACCCCGGCCAGGAGGATGGCGCCGAGAGCGCCCACCCCTTCCCGCACCGGCGGCGACGTCCGCACCGGATCGCCGGCCTTGGGCTCCTCCACCTTGACCACCCGCGCCCCCAGGTCCGCCAGCAGCCGCGCCGCGAGCGGACCGGGAAGATGGCGGGAGAGGTCGACGACGAGGAGACCCGAGAGAGGAGAGGACATGTCGATTTTGGATTTTAGATTTTGGATTTTGGATTGGAACGCGGAAAGGGCGGTCCGATCTCGGATCGAAGGGAGCCGCTCCCCCCAATCCAAAATCTAAAATCCAAAATCCAAAATCGTTTTACTCTCTTTCGAGCACCATGGCGAAGCCGACGCCGCCGGCCGCGCAGACGGTGACGAGACCCAGGTTCTGCCCGCGGCGGCGCAGCTCGTAGAGGAGCTGCGTCACCACCCGCGCCCCGGTGGCGCCGAAGGGGTGGCCGATCGAGATCGAGCCGCCGGTGACGTTGAAGCGGTCGAGGTCGACCACCCCCAGCGGCTCGCTCCGGTTGAGCTCCCGCTGGGCGAACTTCTTCGAGGCGAACCCCTTCATGTTGGAGAGGATCTGCGCCGCGAACGCCTCGTGCATCTCCACCAGGTCGATGTCGGAGAATTTCACCCCCGCCGCGTCGAGGGCGGCCGGCGCGGCGTAGGCCGGCCCCTGGAGGAGCTGGTCCCCCGGATTGAGCGCCGTGAAGGCGTAGGAACGGATGTAGCCGAGCGGCGTATACCCGAGGGCCTTGGCCTTCTCCTCGCTCATCACCAGCAGGGCCGAGCCGCCGTCGGTCAGCGGGCTGGAGTTGCCGGCCGTGAGCGTGCCGTAGCGCTTGTCGAACACCGGCTTGAGCTTCGCCAGCGCCTCCATCGAGCTGTCGGCGCGGACGCCGTTGTCGCGGGTGACCGCCTTGTCGTAGCCGGGCGGCGGGAAGGCGGGCGCGATCTGCGCGGTCAGCCGGCCGTCCTCGGTGGCGGCGGCGGCGCGCTGGTGCGAGAGCAGGGCGATCTCATCCTGGGCCCGCCGGGAGATGTCGTTCTCCTTGGCCATCTTCTCCGCCGATTCGCCCATGGTCTGCCCGGTGGTGTACTCGGCGATGGCCGGAGCCACCGGCGCGAGATCGGCCGGCCGGAGCTTGCCGAAGGCGCCCACCTTCTGGGGGAGCGTCTTGGCGCGGCTGGCGGCCATGAAGGTCTGCGCCGCCTTGCGCGAGAACTGGATGGGGACGTTGGTCAGCGACTCGGCCCCGCCGGCCAGCACCACCGTGGCCTCGCCCGAGAGGATCGAGCCGGCGGCGAAGGTGAGTGCCCGCGTCGAGGAGGCGCAGGCGAGGTTCACCGTGACCCCCGGGATGCGGAACGGCAGCGAGGTGCGGAAGACCACCTCCCGGCCCAGGTTGGGCGCGAAGAGGGCGGGCACCACCACGCCGAAGACCGAGAGGTCGATCTCGTCGGGATCGACCGCCGTCCGCGCCACCAGCTCCGCGGCGGCGATGCTCGCCAGGTCGATGACGTCCATGTTCGCGAAGTCGGTGCCCGACTTGACGAACGGGGTCCGGCAGCCGTCGACGATCGCCA
>QHVW01001063.1 GCA_003223675.1 Acidobacteriota bacterium | reverse complement strand
AGACATCGAGCCGGAGGAGCGTGCGGAGCATGCCGCGCCGGTCTCGCGGCTGCGCCTTGAGGAACCGGGCGAACTCGCCTTGCGGCAGGACCACGGACTGCATGAACGCGGGCGCCCCGAGCCCCAGGATCTGCGCCACCCGATCGGTCGCGGCGCGGACCTGGTCCGCCAGATTTTTGAAGGAGCCGCTCTCTTCGAGCTCCTCCAGGCGAACCATCTGGACCCCGCTACGCCGGAGGGTCCGCGCGATGCGGTAGCGGCCCGGCCCCACGTCGAAGTCCAGCACCACGCTGACCCGGTCCCGGCCCGCCGAGATCATCTCGGTCCGGTTGTAGGTGTTGACGCGTGGGATCTCACCATAGAGCGCGAAGATGATCGCGTCCAGCAGGGTCGACTTGCCGGCTCCCGTCGGCCCCGAGATGGCGAAGAGCTCGAGATCGCTGAAGTCGATCTCCTGCCTCTCCCGGAAGCACGCGAGACCCTCGATGGTGAGGTGGATGGGACGCAGCGCTCAATCCTCCCCGGACGTTTGATCGTAGAGATCCTGAAACGTATCCAGGACGGCCAGCTCCGCCGCCTGCTGGTGCTCGCGGAGATGATAGGCGGCGTAGTGCCGCACCGGCGGGACCCCCATCTCCAACTGGATCTCCGGCGGCTCCTCGACCTCGGGGATCTCGGCGCGCACGACCAGCGTGTTGGGGAGCAGCTCGCGGACCTTGCGATTGAGATCGGGATCCCTCTCCGTCAACGGGACCGTTACACGCAGCCAGCCCGTGCGGAGCTTGTCCGCGGTCTCCTCGAGCTCCGCGAGCGAGGCCCGAACGTCGACCAGCGGCAGCCCCCCCTCATAAGGAACGTGCTCGATGCTG
>QHVW01001062.1 GCA_003223675.1 Acidobacteriota bacterium | reverse complement strand
ACGAGGGTGCGAGTCCCTCCTCGGGAGGCGGGGCGTGGCCGGCCGAGGATCTGCGCGTTGACGTGCTCGGTGAGCAGAGAGCGGGCGTCCAGCCGGAGCGGATCGTCATGGTTGCCGGCGATGACCAGCATCTGCGCGCCGCTGCGGCCCACGCGGACCAGGAACCGGTTCACGAGCTGCTCGGCCTCGGCGGGCGGGTTGCGGCTCTCGAAGACGTCCCCGGTGTGGAGGACGAGGTCGATGGATTCCCTCTCGATGAAGGCCGCGAGGTGATCGAGCACGGCCTCGAGCTCGTCGAGGCGCTGGATCCCCTTCCATCGGCGGCCGATGTGCCAGTCGCTGGTGTGGACGATCCTCATGGTCGCGGGGGAGTCTACAGGACGTACCCTGCCGACCGTTGCCACCCTCCCCAGTAGAGCGGCAAGTCAGAACAAGTATCGAGATCCAAGACCATTTCACTCGTAGACCGGTGTCTGCTATGATGTCGGCATGAGCGAAGAGCGTCCAGCCTACAGCCTCAAAGCACCCGGTGTCTCGGGCAGGTCTCTGCACCTGCCGGGCCGGGGAGCCTTCCCGCCGGTCGACGAGCATCTGGTCGAGCCCGAGGTCACCCGCGACGAGATCATCGAGGGCCGCCGGGTGGTGGCGTTTCCGGCCGAAGCACCGCATGCCGTTCAGCACGGCGAGCTGCAATACGTCCTGCGGGCTCATGTCGCTCCCGGCTATGTCACGGCGGTAGACCTGCTGACCCGTTTCGACCAGAAGTCGGACTTCGCCAGCGACGCCTGCGTGTGCCGAGCGGGCGTCGATCCGCAGACGGGCAAGCGTCATCTGGAGGAGCTCGCGTTCGAGTTGGTCTCCGAGCAGAGAGAGCAGGACGTCTCAGAGAAAGCGCCTCGGATGCACCTCCGGGGTGTGCGCCGGATCTTTGCGATCTTCATCAAGAGCCAGCAGGTCTGTGAGTGGTCCGCCGAGGGCCCGGGGAGCTGGCGGCCCTTGGGTCTCGCCTCCGAGATTGAGGATTCCTGCCTGGCGAAACCGCTTGCCGTCGCGGCTCTGCTGGACGCGGCGGCGGCGGACGACGCGGTGGTCCAGGCGCTGGCGGCCAAGGACAATCCGGAGCTCCTCAGAATGAAAGTCGCGGAAAGACGCGAGGGGGAGGCTCAAGGGGAGGTCCGAGGGATCGCCAAGTCCATTCTCAGGGTCCTGGAGAGGCGCGGCATCGCCGTGAGCCCGGAGCAGAGGCAGGAGATCCTGAGCTGTACCGATCTCGAACGTCTGAATCATTGGGTGGACCAGGCAGCCCTGGCCGCCACGGCGGACGAAGTCTTTCAGGCTTGATGCCCGCTCAGCCGGCGGCGCCCTCGGGAACGGCCGCCGACACCTCCTCCGGCGCCGCTTCGTGGGCCAGGAGCTCGCGGACCTCGGGCTTCACGATCTGCACCAGCGCCACGACGGCGAGGCCTACGCCGCAACCCCAGTAGACCAGCGGGATGTTGCGGTG
>QHVW01000460.1 GCA_003223675.1 Acidobacteriota bacterium | reverse complement strand
GTGGTGCTGAGCCTGGCCCTTGGTGTGATCTTCCTCGGCGACCGGCTCTCCGTCGTGCAGATCGTCGGGGTGCTGCTCACCCTGTCCGGAGTGGTCGGGGTGGTCTGGCTCCAGGAGACGCCGCGGGCGGTGGAGTAGGACCCTCATCACCCCGGCCCTCTTCTCCCAGCCTTCCACCCACCTACCGGGGAGAAGAGGGAGAAAAACCAAAAACAGCATCGAAACGGGTCTTTCTCCCCTCTCCCGGTGAGGGAGGGTGGGAGGGGACGGGAGAGGGGCAGGGGTGAGGGCTCGGGAGTAGCGCCACCCGGGCATGCTCGTATAGAATTGCCTCTATGAAAACCCGGATACGGGCGGTATGGCGGAGGGGGCTCCTTCTCGCCGGGCTGATGCTTTCGGCGGGGGCGGCGGGCGCCCAGGTGCCGGCGGCGGGGCATGGTCCCTATTTCCCCGCGGACGCTCCCTGGTATCAGGACATCTCCACGGCGCCGGTCGACGCAGAGTCGTCGACGGTGATCAACTGGCTCAACAGCGTGGGGGGCTGGGGCGGCGGGCGGATGCAGATCGACTTCTCGATCGAGGTGCTGGAGGCCGACGCGACCACGCCTCTCCACAGCTTCACCCCGACCGTGGATTTCTTCGATCCGGACTGCGACCGCCCCGCCATGGCCTCCATGCCGGTGCCGGCCGGCGGCGCGCTGGAGGGGGAGACCGGGTATCAGTGCGTCAGCGACGGCGACTGCCATCTGCTGGTGGTGCACCGGCCGTCCCACCGGCTCTATGAGATGTGGCGGGCCAACGTGGTGGGGAGCACGTACTCCGGCGGGTGCCTGGCGGTGTGGAACATGGATCTCACCTATCCGCCCGCCGGTCGCGGCCAGGACTGCACCAGCGCCGACGCGGCGGGCTATCCCATTTCTCCCCTGCTGTTCAGCGCCGACGAGGTGGCGGCCGACGGGCTCCACCAGCGGTCCGGCCTCGGCGCCCCCCTATGGGACACGCCTCCGGCTGCGGGCGAACTATCCGATCCAGAATCTGCCCGCGGGGGCGCAGGTGGTGGCGCGGGCGATGCAGAAGTACGGCATCCTCTTGGCGGACGGCGGCACCATCGCGCTCACGGCGCAGAGCGACCAATTCACCACGGCCAAATGGAGCGGCCTGCTCGATCCGCTTGACCTCTCCGCCCTCCACGTGACCGACTTCGAGATGGTGGCCGGCGGCCAGCGCTACAACTACACCGGCGACTGCGCGCGGACCTCCCCGCTGTTCAACGACGCCTTCGAGCTCGGCGGGACGTCCAAGTGGAGCGCGGCGGTGCCGTAGGCCCTCACCCCTACCCCTCTCCCGTCCCCTCCCACCCTGCCTCACCGGTAGAGGGGAAAAGGAAGCACGAAGGGTAAGTTTTTCGTAGGGGCGGCCCTGTGTGGCCGCCCTGGGCGGGGGCGGTCTTCGGAACAGGGCGGCCACACAGGGCCGCCCCTACGAGAACATTCCGCGAGCTTTCTCCCTCTTCTCCCCGGAAGGGTGGGTGGAGGGCTGGGAGAAGAGGGCCGGGGTGATGAGGGTCTTGAAAAAAAGAGGGCCGCCTGGAGGCGGCCCTTTTTATTGCACTGGGAGACGGTGCGCTCTAGAAGGTGAAGGTCAGGTCGACGCCCACCAGGCTGCCGCGGTAGTCCCCGTAGTTGGGGTCGAGCAGCAGCGCGCCCGGCAGGTAGTTCGACAACCCCTGGAGGATGAAGCTGTCGATCTTGTAGTCCTCCCAGCGGCCGAAGACGCCGGCCTTGGCGTACTGGTTGATCTTGTAATCCACCCGTCCCAGGATGCTGAACAGCTTGACGTTGTCGTAGTTGCTGAAGCCGACCGCCACGTCCGGCGAGCCGCCGGGGGGGCTGAAGAGGCCGACCTTGCCGTCCGACTTCGAGTAGTTGGCCGAGAGGTCGAGCGTCCACCGCTTGGCGAAATTCGAGGTCAGGCCGGCACCCCAGGTGTCGGTGGTCTCATCGATGTTCGCGAACCAGTTGTCGAGCGGGTTGGTCGACGGGGTGGCGCCGGACTGCCGGGCCGCCTGATCGACCTTGCGGTCCTGGCGGCTGCCGAAGAGGAAGAAGTTGAAGTTGTCGCCCGGCGCGTAGCTCAGCTCGGCGTTGTAGGTGTTGTTGTCGTCCTTCTGCAGGCCGAAGGCGCTCTCGTCGAACTTCTGGTTGTTGCCCACGGCGCCCAGGAAGAGGCTCCAGGTGTCGCTCGGGAAGAACTGCCCCTGGATGGTGTAGAGGTGCTGCTTGCGGGCCGCCTCGTCGAACTTGCGCAGGGCGGGCAGGTTGGTGGGGTCTTCCGGATCGACGAAGCTGGCCTCGGCGCCGGCCGCGACGTTGTACGGGCCGATCGAGCGGTCGCCGTACTGATAGCTCGACCGCAACGCGAACCAGGGGACCGGCCGCGTGTCGAACGTGACCTTCCAGATGTTCTCGTCGGAGTCCTTGATCTCGCGGAACTTGCGGTTCCAGCTCTCGCGCTCGAAGGAGAAGCCGAGCCGGGTGGCGCGGGCCAGATCCCAGCCGAGCTCGGCGCCGGCGTTCTGCCGGGTGTAGGCGTAGGGCACCGACACCCGTCCGATCCCCTCCCAGACCGCGTCGAAGCGGACGTAGCCGGGGAATTCGATGCGCTTGCCCTTGTTGGCGAGATCGTAGTAGCGATAGCGGAACGTCAGATCCAGGCTCTGGCCGAAGCGGGTGCCGAGATCGGCGTTGAGCGCCGTGGTGTTGATCTTGCGGTCGGCCGAGTGGGCCGGCAGGTTCGCCGTAGTCGTCGGATCGAACGTCGTGCCGTTGAAGTTGATGCCACGGATCGACGAATTCAGCGTGTAGGGGAGCAGCGGATCGTCCTGCTTCATCATGTCGTACGCGCCGCTGGCGTTGGCGAACCAGCTCCCGAACCGGGTGCGGCCCTTGAGGAACAGGAGGTCGGCCCGGTTGCTGGGGTTGAGGTCCGCGAGCCCCACGTTGGAGCCGCCGATCGAGCCGGCGCCGGGGGCCGTGTAGGCCGACGGGTCGGTGGCGCCGGTGACCCGGAACGGGTTGTCCCAGATCAGCGTGCTGATGTTGTTCTCGAACTTCGAGTAGCGGTAGCCGAAGCTCAAGCCGCCGGTGGCGGTGTTCCATTCGCCGGCGATCTGGGCTCCGGTGGTGTCGTAGTCGATCGGCTCCGGGAGCTCGGTGGCGTTGCTGAAGCCGAAGCTGCCGCCGTAGGCCCGATTGCCGGTGCGCTTCTCATGGTCGTATTCCAGCCCCCAGGAGAGCGGACCCATGCGGCCGAGGTCGAGCTGCGCCAGGAAGCGGTTGCGCTCGAGCCCCAGGTTGATCGCCTGCGCCGTGGCCAGGTAGGGGGAGAGGAGACGGTTGAGGAACGCGTAGGTGATCCCCGCCGGGTTGGTGGCGAACTGCGCCGCGATCGCCCCTTGCAGGGCGGCCTGGATGGGATCGGCGATCTCGAGCCGGCCCGGCCCGGTGCGGGTCCACAGCATGTGGCCGTCGTTGCCGAAGCGGTGCGGGATCTTGTTGTAGTCGAGAGTGAGCTCGTAGCTGCCCGGCACCCCGTAGAACAGGGTGTAGCGGGCGTCCTCACGGCGCACGTTCTTGGCGTTGAAGTCGAGCTCGCGGTCGCCGGACCCCTCACCGGTCAGGTGCAGGTAGGGGATGACGAAGCCGTTGCTCATGTCCCGGTACTCTTCCCACTTCGACGAATTGGTGTCGACGTGGGTGCGGATGACCCCGAGCACCAGCGGATCCACGTGGAAGGTGAATCCCTTGGCGGGCTCCGCCTTGGCCTCCGTGGCGGCGGGAGCCGTCTCTTTTTCCATCGTCTGCGTCGCTTGAGCGTTGTCCTGCGGCTGAGTCGTCTCCTGGGCCGCCAGAGCATTAGCCCACGCGAGCAGGAGAAGGCCGGCCATCAGGACGAACGGCTTGCGGAACTGATTGCTTTTCGTTCGCATGGCGTCTCCTAGTGGCCCAAGTACGGGGTGGACGGGTTGTTGCTGCCGTGGACGGCCGCGTGGCAATCCAGGCAGGCACGGTTGAAGATGCGGTTGCTCGCCCGCGACTGATCGGCCAGGGTGGTGGCGTCATAGAGGGTGCCGGGGTGCCGGGTGTTGGAGTGGCACTGCTGGCACAGGTACGGGGTGGCGGTCTTCTGCAGCTTCTGGTGGTTCGAGCCGTGCGGCGTGTGGCAGTTCAGGCAGCTCTCCCGCACCGGCGCGTGCTCCCACAGGAAGGGGCCCCGCTTCTCGGCGTGGCAGGTGTAGCACTGCTCGTTGACCGACGCGGCCTTGATCAGGCTCCGCGTCTGGGTGCCGTGGGGGTTGTGGCAATCGGTGCAACTGATCTTCCCCTCGCGGATCGGGTGGTGGGAGTTCTTCCACATGTCCGCGCGCACGTCCTTGTGGCAGGAGAGGCAGGCCTCGACCGTGCTGGCGGCCTTGAGCTGCGCCTTCTCCGACTTGAAGGCGTGGATGCTGTGGCAACTCTCGCAGGAGAGCCCGCGGGTCTCGTGGACGCTGCCGTGCCAGAAGAACTGCTGGCCACCGGTGTGGCACTTCTGGCAGACCGCGGTCTGCTCGCGGGGGCTCAGCCGGTCGATGCGCGGCCGCAGGGCCGGATCGTCGGGGTTGTTGACGTGGGCGCTGCCCGGCCCATGGCACGTTTCGCAACCATGCGCCGAGAGGCTGGCGAATTTCCCTTTCCCATGCGGCGTTGCCGTGAGATGCTCCGCGACGTCCGTGTGGCAGGTGGCGCACACGTCGGAGCCGACGAAGCCCAGAACGCTTTGGGAAGGAGGTGAAGCGGGCGGGGGTGATGCCTGGGCCGCCGCCGCCAAGCCGGGCAGCGCGAGCAGCGCCGCGAGGCCTAAGAGCGGGATGGGAAGTCGTAATGACCTCATGGTGGACCTCCTCCGGTTTCCTTCTGCCGCCCTTGCGGCAGTCGGTATTCGATGAACCTGGCGAGAATGTATAGAACCGGCCGCGAAGCCCAAACAGCCGGGTGGATGGGTCCGGCCTCCTTAAGAGGTGGCCTTTTCCCCACCCCTTTGGGTAGGAAAGCCGCTTCCGCCGCCCCCGCGGGCGGGTTGGGGTTAGAATTTTGAAAAACCGCCCTTCCGGGCGTCGCCATCTCTCCGGCCCCGTGTTGAAATCATGGCCGTCCGAACCGACGGATCTTTCCGAGAAGGAGATGCCATGAAGCAGACGATCGGCTTTACGTTGTCGGTGCTCGCCGCGGTGATCTTGCTCGCCGCCTTCTACTCCGGTCCGGCCAGCGGCGCCGCGGCGCCCGCCAAGCTGGACGGCAAGCAGATCTTCCTCGCCCAGAAGTGCAACCTCTGTCACACGGTCTCGTCGGCCGGCATCGAACGGACCATGCGCTGACCAAGTTCCTCCGCAAGGAGGGGGAGATCGGCGGCAAGAAGCATGGCAAGGCGTTCACCGGCTCGGATGAAGAGCTCGGCGCCGTGATCTCCTGGCTGCAGCAGCAGAAGAAGTAAACCGCACGCCAAACCGGTTGCGGATCATCCATTCCGGAGCGTCCCCCGCGAGGGCCGGAGAGCCTCGCGGGGACGTCCTCCGGCTGGTCGAGGTCTGTGCAAGGAGGGCCTCATCCCATGAAGAGCTTCTTTATCGCCCTGACGCGCAATCCGATCAGCCTGTTCGGCGCCGCGGTGGTCACGGCAACCGGCATTCTGATCGTCACCCTGTTCACGTTCGAGCTGTTCGGCTTCGAGGGAGGGCCGTACTCCGGCATCCTCGCCTATCTGATCCTCCCCGTCCTGTTCATCGCCGGCCTGCTGCTGATCCCCCTCGGCATCTTCCGCCAGCGCCGGCGCGACCGGCAGGCCGCGGCGCGGGGCGAGGCGCCGCCGGCCTTTCCCGTGCTCGACCTCAACGACGCGCGGATCCGCAACCGCGCCCTCGTCTTCGCCGTGCTGACCGCGTTGAACGTCGTGATCCTGGCGACCGCCACCTACAAGGGGGTCGAGACCATGGACACCACCCGGTTCTGCGGCAAGACCTGCCACAGCGTGATGCAGCCCGAGTTCACCGCCTTCCAGCGCTCCCCCCACGCCAACGTCCGCTGCGTCGACTGTCACATCGGGCCGGGGGCGGGATGGTTCGTCAAGTCCAAGCTCTCGGGCGTCGGACAGGTCGTGGCGGTCACCACCGGCATCTATCCGCGGCCGATCCCCACGCCGGTCCACAACCTGCGCCCGGCGCGCGAGACCTGCCAGCAGTGCCACTGGCCGAGCAAGTTCGTGGGCGACCGCGTCAAGGTCATCCCGGGCTTCGGCGACGACGAGGCCAACGCCGAGCAGAAGACCGTGCTCCTCATGCGGGTGGGCGGCAAGGAGGGGAGCGCCTCCAAGGGGATCCACTGGCACGTCGACCCCGGCGTGCGCATCCGCTACCTCTCCGACGACAAGCGGGAGACGATCTACGAGATCGAGATGAGGAACGCGCGGGGCGAGGTCCGGCGCTACGCGTCCGGAGCCGCGCCGGCGGGCGCCGTCTGGCGCACCATGGACTGCGTCGACTGCCACAACCGGCCGAGCCACACCTTCCACATGCCGGTGGAAGAGGTCGACACGGCGATGAGCGACGGCCGCCTGCCCAAGGACCTGCCGTTCCTCCATCGCGAGTCGATCCGGCTGCTCAAGGCCCCCTATCCCTCGCAGGAGGCGGCCCGCAAGGGGATCGCCCAGGGGCTCCAGGACTTCTATGCGAAACAGTATCCCGCGGTGGCGGCCTCGCGGGGCGCGGCGATCCGCGATTCGGCCGCTGTCCTCGGCGTCATTTACGGCTCCAACGTTTTTCCATCCATGAAGATCGGCTGGGGGACGTACCCCAACCACATCGGTCACGAAAACTCGCCCGGCTGCTTCCGCTGCCACGACGACGCGCACAAGAGCAAGGACGGCCGGACGATCTCGCAAGACTGCTCGCTCTGCCATGGGTTGCTCGCCGTGCAGGAGAAGGATCCAGCGATCCTCAAGAGCCTCCAGCAGTAGGGAAGGGGAGATGGCGATGACATACTTCGCGCGTAGGCTCATACCCCTGGCGGCCTTCGTCCTCCTGGCCTGCACCGCGCCGGCGGGGGCCCAGGCCCCCGCCTGCACGGACTGCCACTCCGACGTGGCGGTCCATTCACCGGTTCACTCCAAGCTCGCCTGCGCCGACTGCCACACCGCGGTCAAGGCGGACGAGGACCACGCCGAGGCCGCCAAGAAGGAGATCGCGAGCCCCGGCTTCTGCTCCACCTGCCACGCCGACGTCGACCTCAGCCACAGCGTCCACAAGGAGGTCTCCTGCGCCCGCTGCCACGGCAAGGCGCACGACGTGGTGCCGGTGAAAGACCCCAGGTCGCCGGTCGCCGCCCGCAACCAGATCCAGACCTGCGCGCAGTGCCATCCGGCGGCCTCGATCAACGCCTACCGGAATTCGGTCCACGGCCGCGCCCTGTTCGACGCCGGCCTGGTGAGCGCCCCGTCGTGCACGACCTGCCACGGCAGCCACGACATCGTGAAGGCGTCCGATCCGGCGTCGCGGGTCTCGCACGCCAAGGCCCCCGCCACCTGCGGCACCTGCCACACCTTCATCCTCGACGACTGGCAGCAGAGCTCGCACGGCAAGGCGTGGAATCACGGACAGGGGAACGGCAAGGGCCCCACCTGCGTGACCTGCCACGGCTCGCACGGCATCCTCCATCCGCAGTCGGCGGAGGCGCGGCAGCAACTTCCGGAGACCTGCTCGCAGTGCCACAAGGGCAAGTACGAGACCTATCGCGACACCTTCCACGGCAAGTCGAGCGAGCTCGGCTTCGTGGCCGCCGCCGACTGCTCGGACTGCCACACCCCGCACAAGAACCTGCCGGCGGCCGATCCGCAATCGAGCGTCAACCCCGCCAACCTGCGGGCCACCTGCGGCCGCTGCCACGGCGACAGGGTGACGGCCTCGTTCGTCAGCTTCAAGCCCCACCTCGATCCCCGGAGCCCGAACGACAGCAAGCCGGTCCACTACGTCTGGCTCTTCATGACCCTCCTGCTGGTGGGCGTCTTCGGCTTCTTCGGCCTGCACGACGCGCTCTGGCTGCAGCGCTCGGTCCGCGGCTCGCTGCGGGGCGAATTCGCTAATCTCAGGAAAACGGAGGGGCCGTACGTCAAACGCTTCTCGCGCAACGACAGCCGGATGCACGTGCTGGTGATCGTCACCTTCCTGCTGCTCGCCGCGACCGGCCTGCCGCTGCACTTCCACCACGCGGCCTGGGCCCAGATGCTGATCAACCTGCTCGGCGGCGTGACCACCGCGCGCTTCCTGCACCGGCTGGCGGCGGTCGGCACCTTCGGCTACATGATCTGGCATCTGCTCGACGTCTTCTACCGGGCGGTGATCCGCAAGGAGAAGGGGCTCTTCTGGGGCTGGAAGTCGATGGTGCCGCGGTGGAAGGACGTCCAGGATATCTGGCAGAACTTCCTCTACTTCCTCTACCGGCGTCCGAAGCCGGAGATCGACCGTTGGTCCTACTGGGAGAAGTTCGATTATCTGGCGGTCTTCTGGGGCGTGGTGATCATCGGCTTCTCGGGGCTGATGCTCTGGCTCCCCGGCCTCTTCACCCGCTTCCTGCCGGGCTGGGTGCTCAACGCGGCGGCGATCATCCATGGTGACGAGGCGCTGCTGGCGGTGGGCTTCATCGTGATCTTCCACTTCTTCCACACCCACCTGCGGCCGGAGAGCTTCCCGCTCGATCCGGTGATCTTCGTGGGCTCGATGCCGCTCGAGCGCTTCAAGGAAGAGCGGCCGCTCGAATACCAGCGTCTGGTCGAGGCCGGCAAGCTCGACGAGCGTCTGGTCGATCCGCCCACCCCCGAGCAACTGCGGAACGCCCGCGTCTTCGGCTTCATCGCCGTGGCGATCGGGATTCTGCTGGTGATCGGGATTCTGATCGGGGTGATTCTCTACTAGCCCACCTTCGAGGCGTGGCCGGCGTGGCCGGCTCCGCCTTTCGTGGAGCGTTGACGAAGCTTTACAACTAGGATACGCTGCGGCCAACCTACAACCAGAGTAGTCATATCGCCGCTTAGCTGTCATGCGGTGTCTGGAAAGTCCTTTGCTTGGAGGGAGCCATGAAGCGAGCCGTCTTGACCGGAATAGTGTTTCTGTTATCCCTGAGACCCGTCATCGCCGCAACGCCGCCGCCCATTCTGAAGCTCAGTCTACCCTTCAGGGGAACTGCGGCTCTTGCCGTGTTGGATGCGCGACCGGACGTCATCAGCGGCGACCGGAAGGAGACGTTCATTGGATTCAGCCGTTCGCTCTACGGGATTCCCTATCCTGCCCATACGGCCTCAAGGCAACCGTTGGCTCAGGACCTCTCGGATTTGGTGAGCCGTGGGCTGAAGCTCGGCGGCACTCCGGCACAGACCGTCAAAGCGTCTCCCTTCAGCCATCGAGACGGAGCGCTCAAGGCTCTTCAGGCGACCGGAGCGGAGCGTCTGATCCTGATTGAGATCCGTGATTGGTGGACGGATACTCTCATTCATACAGATCTGCATTACGACCTCGGTCTCACGGTCTTCAACCCGCAAGGCCAGGAGCTCGGCTCGACCTCCATTACCGGGCACGACGAGCTCGGCCGACGCCAGCGCCCCGAGCGTCGCGACGTCCCGACCGCGACCAACGATATATTTTCTACCCTTTTCACTGCGGACACAGTGGCCGCCTCCTTCGCGCCCGATGCCCAGCCGGCCGTCAAGAAAGCGAGCTGTACGGTCGATCAGATCCTGAAGATGAAAGAGGCGGGTCTGACGCAGGAGCAGATCGAAGCCGCCTGCGGCAGCGGCCGTTAGCGTTCGGAAAACATCCTTAACTGAAGGAGAGGAAAGCGCATGAACAGCAAGCGTCTGAAGATCGCAGTCGTCGTTGGAGTGATCCTCATGGCGTCCGCCCTGGCGATGACGGTGTTTGGGCAGGGCTACGGCACAGAGAAGGCAGGCCAGGGAGGGGTGATCCAATACAAGCTCGTTCCGGTGCCCAGCGTCATGACTCAAGATCAGTTTCAGACCGTGCTGACGGCGCAGGGAAACGCGGGTTGGCGTTTCCAGGGACCTTACTTGGTGGGCACAAGCCCGATACCGAGCCAGACGGTTCTTCTCTTCTCGAAGCCGTGATGGCGGATTAGATCGGAGACGGTGCCGTATTCGAGGATGGCAGTCTAGCGCGGCGGACCGTCTCCGCCCACCTCCGCGACCGTATGCCCCTCAAGCCGGGGAGCTCCCGCTGAGCAGCCGCGGCAGGTTCTCGTCGAGGAGGACGCGCTTCACGCCACGTGAGCCAGCAGAGCGCGGGTCGCCTGTTCGAGGAAAGCGTTGACCTGCTCACGGCGAACGCTGGGGAAGTTGTCCAGAAACTCGTCAACGGTGTAACCACCTTCGAGATAGTCGACGAGCGTCTGCACGGGCACCCGGGT
>QHVW01000459.1 GCA_003223675.1 Acidobacteriota bacterium | reverse complement strand
GGCCGGCTGGCTGTCCTGGCCGGCGTGCCGGTGGCCTTCTATCGAGGCGATCCCGCGGCCGGCGGCACCTTGCTGGGGACCGTGGCCACCAGCCGGCGGCTCGCCCCCGGCGACTTCGAGGACGTGAGCTTCGTCTGGCGCGGCGCGGCGCCCGGCCCCTACACGGTCTTCGTGGTGGCCGATCCTCCTGCCACCGTGGGCGGCCGCGGCAAGGTCAGCGAGTGCGACGAGGGGAACAACCGTCACTCCCTCGCCTTCACGGTGCCCGCCGTGCCGGACTTGACCCTGAGCAAGGACGACGGCCGCGTCACCGCCGTGCCCGGGCAGACCATGACCTACACCCTGACCGTCACCGACATCGGCCCGCGGGGCGCCACCGGCGTGCGGCTGACCGATACGCTGCCGCCGAGCACGGCGTTCGTCAGCGCGAGCGGCGGCGGCAGCCTGGCCGGCGGCGCCGTCACCTGGCCCGCTTTCGACTTGGCGGCGGGCGCCAGCGCGACCCGCACGCTGACCGTGCGCCTCGCCCGCACCCTGGCGGCCGGCACGACGGCGGTCACCAATCAGGCGTCCGTCACCGACGACGGCAGCGGCGGCCCGGATCCGACGCCGGCGAACAACACGGCGGCCGACACCGACAGCTTCCTGCACGCCCCCGTGGCCGGCGACGACGCGGCGACGACCCTGGAGGACACGCCGGCCGTCATCGCCGTCCTGGCCAACGACTCCGACGCCGACGGCGACACGCTGACCGTCGAGTCGGTCACCGCGCCGGAGCACGGCACCGCCACGATCGCAACCGACGGCCGCGTGACCTATGCTCCGGTCCGCGACTTCAACGGCACCGACCACTTCACCTATACGGTGAGCGACGGCACCGGCGGCACCGACACGGCCACCGTGACCGTCACCGTGACGCCGGTCAACGATCCGCCGGTGGCGGTGGACGACCTGGCGAGCACCGACCAGGACAAGCCGGTCGAGATCGCCCCCTTCGCCAACGACAGCGACGCCGACGGCGATCCCCTGGCGTTCGCCGTGCCGCCGCAGCCGTTCGGCGGCACCGCCGCCGTCCACGCGGACGGCACCCTGACCTACACGCCCGCTCCGGGCTTCTTCGGCGCCGACGTCTTCCCCTACACCGTGACCGACGGCCACGGCGGCACCGCCACCGCCACCATCCGCGTCGCCGTCCGCCTCATCGACGGCACGCCGCCGTCGGTGGCCATCGACGGCGTCCCCGCCGAGTGCGTCAACCACACCGTGACGCCGGTCGCCTCGGCCTCCGATCCCAACCTGGAGACGTTCCTCATCACCCTGAACGGCGCGCCGTTCGTGAGCGGCACGCCCGTCACCGCCGAAGGGAGCTACCGGCTGGTGGCCACGGCGACCGACGAGGCGGACAACCGCACGGTGAAAGAGGCCAGCTTCACCATCGACCTGACGCCGCCGGCGGTCACCATCACCGGCGTCCCGGCCGTCTGCGTGGCCACCCCGGTCACGCCGGTGGTGACCGTGACCGACACCCACCCCGGTCCGGCCTCCCTGACTCTCGACGGCACCGGCTTCATCAGCGGCACCGCGGTGACCGCCGACGGCGATCACAGTCTGGTGATGATGGCGGCCGACGCCTGCGGCAACCAGCGCGCCGAGACCCGCGCCTTCACCATCGACAGCCGGCCGCCCACCATCGAGATCGCCGGCGTGACCGACGGCCAGACCGGCAAGACCGACGTCGTCCCGGTGATCACCGTCACCGATCTCCACCTCGGGCCGGTCTCGATCCGCCTCGACGGCGCGCCTTTCACCAGCGGCGGCACCGTGACCGCGGAGGGGGATCACACGCTCGCGGTCACCGCTCCCGACACCTGCGGCAACCAGGCGGCGAGGACGGTGACCTTCACGATCGACAAGACGCCGCCCGCGCTCCAGATCACCGGCGTGGTGGCTGGCGCCTGCGGCAACGCCGACGTCGTGCCCCGGATCACCGCCACCGACGCCCACCTCACAGGGCTGAGCCTGACGCTCGACGGCGCGCCGTTCGTGAGCGGCACGGCGGTCACCACCGAGGGCGCGCACACCCTGCAGGCGGCGGCGAGCGACGCGGCCGGCAACGTCACCATTTCGACTCTAACCTTCACGATCGACAAGACGCCGCCGGCCCTCGCCATCACCGGTGTCGCCGCCGGGACCCTCACCAATGCTCTCACTAATACTCCGGTCACCCCGGTCTTCACGGCGTCCGACGATCACCTGGGGAGCGTGACCGCATCCCTCGACGGCGCGCCGTTCACCAGCGGCACGCCGGTCGCCGCCGAGGGGGATCACACCCTGGCGGTGAGCGCCGCCGACACCTGCGGCAACCGGTCCGCCGCCACCGTGCGCTTCACCATCGACCGCACGCCGCCGGTGATCACCGTCGGCGGCCTGCCGGCGGCCTGCGGCTCGGCCGCCGTCACCCCGATCTTCACGGCCACCGACGCCCACCCCGGCACCGTCACCGCCACCCTGAACGGCCAGCCGTTCGCGAGCGGCACGCCGGTCGCCGGCGAGGGTGATTTCACCCTGATCGTCACCGCCGCCGACGCCGCCCGCAACACCGCGACCGTCACCCGTGCCTTCAGCATCGACCGCACGGCGCCGGCCGTCAATATTCGTGGAGTGGTGGAGGGAGCGTGCGTCAACGCGGCGGTGACGCCGGTGATCGACGTCGCCGATCTCCATCCCGGAAGCCTCACCGCGACCCTGAACGGCGCGCCCTTCGCGAGCGGCACCGTGGTCACCGCGGATGGCGCCTACACCCTGCGGGCCACCGCGGCCGATACCTGCGGCAACCAGGGCACCGCCACGCGGTCCTGGACCATCGACCAGACGCCGCCGGCCATCACCGTCAGCGGCGTCACCGACGGCCAGACCACCGCGGGCCCCGTCACCCCGGTCTTCGCGGCCACCGACCTCCACCTCGGCGCGGTCACCGCGACCCTGAACGGCGCGCCCTTCGCGTCCGGCACCGCCGTGAGCGCCCCGGGGAGCTACACCCTTCTCATCACCGCGGCCGACACCTGCGGCAACCAGGCCGCGCGGACCGTGCGTTTCACGATCGCCTCCACGACCTGCGAGCTCTACCCAATCGCCCTCTGGGTGGCCTCCCTCGCGGGGCGGCAGCCGGGGGACACGATCGCCGACATCTTCAACGGCACGGGCCGGGGAAACTTCGGCTGGCTCACCTGGGCGGGGGACAACGGCGTCCCGGGGCTCGTCGCGAGCCTCACTCCGCCGGGCAACAGCGGCACCTACGTCAACCCCCACTCTCCGGGTGACCACACGCTCTCCATCGGCGATTGGGTCCAGGGCAAGCCGGGCGTCTCCAACGCCTCCGAGGTGCGCAACGCTCTCGATGTGCTGGAGACGCGCGACGTCGTGGTCCCGGTGTGGGACGCCACCGAAGGGCAGGGGGCCAACACCAACTATCGGGTGATCGGCTTCGCCCGCGTGCGGCTGCTCGACTACCGGCTGCCGGGCCAGAACCGCATCACGGTGCGCTTCCTGGGCTTCACCAGCTGCGGCGGGTAGTGAGGGGCGGGCACACCTTTCGCAATACCCTTCCCGCATGGCCGATCTCCGCCTGCGGGTGCTGTCCTACAACGTGGGGGGGCATGGCGCCTGGTGGTCGCGGCGGCACGTGGAGAAGGTGGCGCGGGCGATCTCCGAGGCGTCGCCGGACGTGGTGGGCCTCCAGGAGGTCCACCGGGGCACCAGACACTCCCGGCTGGAGGACCAGGCCGCGGCGCTGGGCCGGCTCACCGGGATGGCGGTCCAGTTCGGGCCCAGCTTCCCGATGGGCGGCGGCGAATTCGGCAATGCCCTGCTCACCCGCGGCGAGGTGCGCTCGACGCAGGTCCACCCCCTGCCCGGGACGGGCGAGCCGCGCACCGTCCTCCACTCCCGGATCGCCCTCTCCGAATCCGAGATCCACTTCTACGTCACCCACCTCGCCGCCTGGGGGCGGTGGGGGAGGCCGGCACGGACTATGCAAATAGCGGGTCTCGTCGAGCGGCTCAAGCAGTCTGACGGGCCCTTTGTCCTGGTGGGGGATCTGAACGCTCCGCCCAACGCCCCGGAGATCGGGACCCTGATGGCCGCCGAGCTGTTCCGGATGTGCGGTGACGACATCGCGTTCACCCACAGGTTCATGCGGCAGCGCATCGACTACGTCTTCGCCGACCCGGGTTGGACGACCACGTCCTACCAGGTGATCCGGAGGGGGCCCTCGGATCACTGGCCGGTGCTGGTCGAGCTCCACCGGGAAATCGCGGACGCGGCCGTGCCGGCCGGGAGATCGAGCCATGAGCCTTCCGCTGCGGAAGCCTGAGAAACACAAAGAGAAGAGACCGGCGAAAGAGCCCAGGTCCGCCATCTCCCGCTGGCTGGCGAGCACGATCGAGGTCTCGCATCTGGCGCTGATCCTCTACACCTTCATCGTGGTCTTCCTGTTCGTCATGATCTGGTCGGTCCTGCACGAGCGGCAGTCGCACGTCAAGGTGCCGCGGATCGCCGCCTTCGAGCAGGCCCTGCCGTCGATCGCCAACCTCACCGGCTCGCCCATCCTGCCGGGCAACGCCGTCCAGATCCTGCAGAACGGCGACGGCTTCTTCCCGCCGCTGCTCGCGGACATCGCCCGGGCGCGCCAGAGCATCCATCTCGAGACCTACGTCTGGTG
>QHVW01000458.1 GCA_003223675.1 Acidobacteriota bacterium | reverse complement strand
GACGGCGCAGGCTTCGAGCGAGCAGGATTCGGGATAGTTGCCGCGGAAGTGGGCGGTGTCCACGATCACGCCCCGGAGCGTCCCCGGCAGCCCGAGCCGGACGATGCACCAGTCGTGGCCGGGCTCGCGGCGGCGGCGGGTCTCCCAGCCGTCCATCCACTTGCCGACGTCGGTGTAGACCCCTTCTTTCCAGACCGCCTCTCCGGCCTTGAGGAGGTTCTCCTTGGGCGCGAAGAATTCGTCATTCGCGGTCAAGACCGAGCCACCCAGCCGCTCGGCCGCGAGGTCCACGAGATCGGTGAAGTCGCTTCGCTCCGTCCCGGAGGAGGAGCATGCCCTGGGGATCGTCGGCGACCCTTCCTCGTTCATAGATGACCTCTCCATTCAGCAGGGTCCGTCGCACGGCCCCGTAGAGCGTCCGTCCAGCGTACGGCGTGAGCTTGTGGCGGTGCAGGAGCTGCCTGGAGCTCACCACGAAGCTCGCTTCCGGGTCCCAGATCACCAAGTCGGCATCGTACCCTGGCGCGATCGCCCCTTTCTGTTCCTGGAGCCCCGCCAGCCGGGCCGGAGCGGCGCACATCCACCGGGCCAGATCGGCGACTGAAAAGCCGCGCTCCCGCGCCTCGGTCCAGACCGCCGGCAGGGCGAGCTGTAGGGACGAGATCCCGCCCCAGGCCTCGCGGAAGTCGCCGGCCTTGAGCTTCTTCTTCCGGGGAGGGCAGGGCGAGTGATCGGTGGCCACGAGATCGATCACCCCCTCGCGCAGGCCCTGCCAGAGCCGCTCCCGGTTCTCCCGCGAGCGGATGGGCGGCGCGCATTTGAAGGCCACGGCGCCGTCGGGGATCTCCTCGGCGGCGAAGGTCAGATAATGAGGGCAGGTCTCGGCGGTGACGGGCAACCCCTCCTCGCGGGCGCTCTTCAGGAGGGGCAACACCTCCGCCGAGGAGACGTGGACGACGTGGACCCGGCACCCCGTCTCGCGGCAGAGCCGGATCAGCAGCGCCACCGCCTCGACCTCAGCCGCGTCGGGCCGGGAGCGCAGATAGCGGCCGTATTCGGCCGGGCTCCCCTCCTCCCAGACCCCCGCCGCCGCGTCGATCGGTCCGGGGAGCTCGGCGTGGGCCAGCAGCACGGCCCCGAGCCGGGTGAGCTCCCGCATGGCCGCCCGCAGGTCGGGCTCTTCGACGTGCTGGAATTCCTTGACGCCGGAGGGGACCAGGAAGGCCTTGAAGCCGAGGGCGCCCTCTTCGAGAAGCCCGGCGAGCTCGTCCCTGTTGCCCGGCACCACGCCGCCCCAGAATCCCACGTCGACCGAGCACCGCAGGAACGCCGAGCTCATTTTGTCCCACAGGGCGCTCCGGGTGGTGGAGGCGGGGATGCTGTTGAGGGGCATGTCCACCAGGGTGGTGATGCCGCCGGCCGCCGCGGCCATGGTGGCCGTAAAGAACCCCTCCCAGTCCTCGCGTCCGGGCTCGTTGACGTGGACGTGCGTATCCACGATCCCCGGCATGAGGACCAGGTCGCCGCAGTCGATCAACGGCGATCCGAAGGGGGCTTCGTCGATGTGGCCGACGTGGTCGATCTTCCCATCGCGGATCTGCACCGCGGCTGGTTGTACGCCTTCGGGTGTCACGACCCGTTCGCCGAGAAGGAGGAGGTCGGGGAGCATGCAGGGAGAAGGGTATATTAGGATTACCCCGCTTGAAATCACCCGACCT
>QHVW01000457.1 GCA_003223675.1 Acidobacteriota bacterium | reverse complement strand
GACCACGGCCCTGGGCGATCGATTCGAGGGCGCGGCGGAGGGGCGGTTGCGCTACGTGCTCAACCCCCGCTTCATCCTTTCCTGCTCCGATCCGCTCTGGGAGGGTGTGCGCGAGCTGTCGCTGCGCCGCGGCTGGCCCGTGCACACCCACGCCCTGGAGCAGCGGGACGAGACGCTCGCCGTGCGCGAGCTCAAAGGAGGGCGGGATGAGGTCCAGTATTTCGCCGATCAGGGGCTGCTGGCGACCGACCTCCGGCTGGCCCACGGCGTCTGGATCACCCACGAGCATCTGGATCGGGTGCGCGGCGGGCGCTTCAGCGTGGTCCACTGCCCCAGCTCGAACCTGAAGCTCGGCTCCGGCGTGGCCGACCTCCTCGCCTTCCACCGCGCCGGAGTGCCGGTCGGCATCGGCTGCGACGGCGCCGCGTGCAGCAATCAGCTCGACAACTTCGCGGAGGTCCGGCTGGCGGCGCTCCTCCAGAAGGTCAAGCACGGCCCGGACGCCTTCTCCGGCCTCGACGCCCTGCGCCTCGCCACCAGCGAGGGGGCCCGCGCCCTGGGCCTTCAGGACGAGGTAGGGACGATCGAGCCCGGCAAGCACGCCGACCTGGCCGTCCTCGCCAGCGACCGACCCGAGCTCTGGGCCGCGCCGCAGGCCGAGCCGCACGATCTCGTGGCTTTCGGGGCCTCGCGGGCGGCGGTCCGCCACGTCCTGGTGGGCGGCCGGCTGGAGGTCGAGGAGGGTCGCCTCACCCGCCTCGACCTCGCGGAGATCTACCGGGAATCCGAGAGGTGCCTCGGCGAGCTCATCCGGCGGTCGGGGGTCACTTTCTAATCCTCAGTGCTCCAGCGGCGCACCGGGCACGTCGAGCCGGAGGCGCATCAGCGAGGGCTGGTGCGTGTCCGAGAAGAAGGGGA
>QHVW01000456.1 GCA_003223675.1 Acidobacteriota bacterium | reverse complement strand
CTGTGCGCGCCGTCCACCACCCATTTGCCTTTCTTGAAGCGCACCCGGTAGGACTCCCTGGAAGAGCTGAGGTTCCTCTCCCAGAAGCCGCCGCTCACCCAGACCTCGGTATCGCTCCGCCAGTCGAGTCGCTGGACGCGGAAGAAGAGGTCGTGCCCCGAGCCCCGCTGGCACTCGTCCGCTCTCCAGACCGGCGGATGGTTGCCGTCGAAGCGGTGGAGGAAATCCCCGTCGGGCGAGCGCTCACCGGGGAGCGAGAGGCAGTAGTGGTCCGCTTCCTGCTGGATGGCAGAGGCGTTGTGCTGGAACTGATAGCGGAAGACGGCCTCGGCGATGTCGGCCTCGGCGACGATGCCGCCGGGCACGGAAGGGGGTGGGGGAGCGCTGGAGGCGCAGGCGGTTGTCCCGAGCAGGACGAGCGGAAGGACCAGAATGGAAAGCTTTTTCATATTTACCGCACCCGCCGCCGCCGGTTCCGGATGTAGTCCGCCAGGATGAACTCGCCCAGATTGTACGGCGAAAGGTGGTGATCACCACCTTCTGGCGGCGGCAGAGGTCGGCCTCCTCCAGAGTGAGGTTGACGATCCGCATGTCGAGCCCGAAGGGGTTCTTGTAGATCCGCCCGTTCTCGGTGATCGCGGAGGGCTTGCCGTCGGTGATCAGGAAGATCTGCTTGTTCGGCTGCTTCTGCCGGGCGAGGATGCTGCGCGAGAGCTGCAGGGCGTCGCGCGTGTTGGTGTGGTACGGGCCGGCCTGGATGTACGGGATCTCCGAGAGGAACACCTGCTCGGCCTGGTCGCCGAAGAGCACCACCGAGAGGTCGTCCTTGGGGTACTTGGTGGTGATCAGCTCGGTCAGGGCGAGCGCCACGGTCTTGGCCGGGGTGATGCGGTCCTCGCCGTAGAGGATCATCGAGTGGCTGATGTCGATCGCCACCACCGTGGCGCAGGAGGTCAGGTGCTCGGTCTCGTGGACCTCCAGGTCCTCCTCCAGCAGGCTGAACTCGTCGCTCTGCTCGCGGCGGAAGGCGTTCTGGAGCGAGCGCGAGGAGTCGAGGAGGTGGATGTCGTCGCCGAAGGAGTAGGGGCGCGTCTCGGGGAGGCGCTCGATACCCTCGCCCGAGGAGCGGATCTGGTGATAGCCCGGGCCCGACTTGTTGAGGGTCGAGAAGATCTCCTCGAAGGCGCTGCGGCGGATGCGGCGCTCGCCCCCCGCCGTGAGCTGGAGGGCGCCTTCGTTGTCACGGGCCACCAGGCTCTGGTTCTCCAGGCTGGCGAAGAACTGCTCGAGGTCGATCTCCTCGGGCAGGTGCCCCTGCTGCTGGAGGTAGCGCATCCAGTCCATCGCCTCCTCCACGTCGCCGCCGGTCGCCAGCACGAGCTGGTTGAACAGGCGCAGGAGGTCGAGGCCGGCGAGGAGCTGCTGGATCAGCTCGGGATCAAGATAGAGGTACTGGTGCCGCATGGTCCTACTCTACTCCTCGCTCCTCCTTGTAGCTGATCTGGCTGTCCAGGTCCTGGCGGGCGAGCTTGAGGTGTTGGTGGAGCCCTTCGAGCACCATCTCGGCGGCCAGGGCCCGCTCCTCGCGGCTCTTGCCGTTGCGCGAGACGAGCTCCTTCAGGCCCGGCACCTTATAGATCTCGGTCTCGTAGTCGGCGAACGGCTGCTCGTCGGAGACGGTCACCGAGTTGCCGTCCGCGAACCAGCGGATCATGCGGGCGTAGGGGCCCTTGTCGTCCTCGCCGCCGCTGCCGGCCTCCTTGCCGACCTCGGGGAAGCGCTTGTCGAACACCTTCTTGACCGCCTGTCCGATGAGCCGCCGGGCCACCACCTCGGCCCCCTGCTGCTCCCCCTCGTAGACCATCTCGACCTTGCCGGTGATGGCGGGCAGCAGCATCTGGAGGTCGCTCAGCCGCGGATAGACCGGATTGTCGTGGGTGGCGAGCGCCCGCCGCTCCAGGTTCGAGGCCAGCAGCTCCAGCGCCGAGATGGCCACGCGGGCCGAGACGCCGGACGACTGGTCGACCAGGTCGCTCTCGCGGGCCGCCAGGCTGATCTCCTCGACCAGCACGCGGACGTCCTCGGGGATCACCACGTTGGGGACGTCGCGCTCGGTCCAGGCCTCCTGGCGGGTGATGTCCGCCGCCACCGCCACGTCCGGCGGATAGTGGGTGAGGATCTGCGACGAGATGCGGTCCTTGAGCGGCGTGATGATGCTGCCGCGGTTCGTGTAGTCCTCGGGGTTGGCCGAGAAGACCATCATGATGTCGAGCGGGATGCGCACGGGGAAGCCGCGGATCTGGAGGTCGCGCTCCTCCAGGATGTTGAACAGGCCCACCTGGATGCGCGGCGCCAGATCGGGCAGCTCGTTGATGGCGAAGATGCCGCGGTTGGTGCGCGGGATGATCCCGAAATGGATCACCTCGGGATCGGCGAAGGTGAGCTTGCGGGTCGCCGCCTTGATCGGGTCGATGTCGCCCAGGAGGTCGGCGATCGAGACGTCCGGCGTGGCCAGCTTCTCGTTGTAGCGCTGCTCGCGGCTCATCCACTCCACAGGCGCGTCATCGCCGGCTTCCTCGGTCAAGCGCTGGCCATAAGTGGAGATTGGGGCGAGCGGATCGTCGTTCAGCTCGGAGCCGGCGAGCACCGGCACCTCATCTTCGAGCAGGGTGACGAGCGAGCGCAGGATGCGGGTCTTCGCCTGGCCGCGCAGGCCGAGGAGGATGAAGTCGTGGCCGGCGAGCAGGGCGTTGACCACCGCCGGGATCACCGTGCGGTCGTAGCCCAGGATGCCGGGGAAGAGCGGGCCGCCGCTGGCGAGGCGGGCCCGCAGGTTGTCGCGGATCTCCTGCTTGATCGAGCGGGGCCGGTAACCGGCGTCGCGCAGGGCGCCGAGGGTCTTGATCTGGGACGTGGGCCTGGAAAGCTGCATCAGTCTTGTAGCTCCTGGAGCCAGCGCTCGGCGTCGATCGCCGCGCGGCAGCCGCTGCCGGCGGAGGTGATCGCCTGGCGGTAGATCGGGTCCGTGGCGTCCCCCGCGGCGAAGACGCCCGGCACGCTCGTCCGGGTGGTCGGCTCCTGGACCAGGATATAGCCGACGTCGTTCATCTCCAGCTTGCCGCGGAAGAGGTCGGTGTTGGGCTGGTGGCCGATGGCGTAGAAGACCCCCTGCGTGGGGTAGAAGCTCTCGAGCTCCGTCCGCTTGTTGTGCAGCTTCACGCCGGTGACGCCCCCCTCGCGGGTGCCCACGATCTCGGTGACGACCGTGTCCCAGATCCAGGCGATCTTGGGGTTGGCGAAGGCGCGGTCCTGCATGATCTTGGAGGCCCGCAGGTCGCGGCGGCGGTGGACGATGGTCACCTTGCTGGCGAACTTGGTCAGGTAGGTGGCCTCCTCCATGGCCGAGTCGCCGCCGCCGATCACCACGATCTCCTTGTCGCGGAAGAAGAAGCCGTCGCAGGTGGCGCAGGCGGAGACGCCGTAGCCCATCAGCTCCGCCTCCCCGGGGATGCCGCTCAGCTTGGCGGTGGCGCCGGTCGAGACGATCAGGGCGTCGCAGCGATAGGTGTCCTCGTCGGTGCGGAGGGTGAAGGGGCGCTTTTCGAGGTCGATCTCGACCGCCCGCTCGAACTTCACCTTGGTGCCGAAGCGCCGGGCCTGCTCGCGCATGCGGTCCATCAGCTCGGGGCCGAGGATCCCTTCGGGGAAGCCGGGGAAGTTCTCGACGTCGGTGGTGATGGTGAGCTGGCCGCCGGGCTGGCTGCCTTCGAGCACGAGCGGCGCCAGGTCGGCCCGCGCGGCATAGAGCGCCGCCGTGAGGCCGGCCGGGCCCGAGCCGAGGATGATCACCCGGTGGTAGTTGTCGACGTTGTGCTTGCCCTGCTCGGGACTGGACATCGGGGTCGTTCCCCTCCTGGGAGCCATAGATGAAAATCACCTCGCGACCGCGAGGCGAGCGTGGCCTTGAGTCTATACCAGCGGCCTGACTGGGACCGGAGCCGGCAGGGGCGGTCCGCAGGGTACAACACGCCCGCTGCCGGGAGGATTCCGGGCGCTATTGGCAGGAGGCGGGCCGGAAGAGCGGTGTCATCTTGGGTGAGACGTCGAGGTAGACGAGGCCGTTGTAGAGCTGTCGCGGGTCCAGCATGTAATAGCCGAGCCCGATCGTGCCAGTGGGGATGTAGGGATCGGACGTGCCAGGAAAGGCCAGGTCGACCAGGAGAGCGGGCTCGCCAAGTGCATGGAGGAGCTCCTCGACCGAGTGCTTGAAGGGCGGATCGGCGAGGCCGCAGCCGACGCCGACCCAGTCGATGCTCATCTCGTGGGCGACCAGCGCGAAGTCGACATAGGCGCTCCCCAGGCTCTCGGAGAGGACGCTGCCCATCGTATGCCCGTCGCCGATCGGCCCTTTCGCGAGGTGGAAGTTGTGGGCCCAGAGGACCGTCTTGGCATTGGAAGCGCGCAGGGCTCTCAGAGCCCCGAACGCGTAGGCCATCCCCGGATCGCGCGCATCGGTGACCTGCGCAGGCTCTCCGCGTTGGAAGGAGTAGCCCTCATCCTCCCAGGCGCGCAGGCTGACCAGGTTGAGCTTCGCGATCTCGAAATCCTGCTCCGAGGTCTGCCGGATGATCGCCGCCGAGCTCTGTTGGAAGTAGGCGTCTATCTGCCGCAAGCCCTCCGTGCATCGCGCATAGCTCGCGTCGCTGATCGGGGCGGAGGTCGAGCCGGCGCAGTCCCCGAGCGCGCCAGGCAGGGAAGAATCCGCGGATACCCGTGCGAGGAAGGCGGTCAGCGCCGGCTTGTCGTCCTGCGGCTGCTGGATGTCGAAGCCGAAGAAATAGACCCGGTCCTTGGGCTTGCGATGCGAGCGGTTCCATTCGCACATCCACTGGACCATGTCGCGGAGCTCGACGCTCTGCCAGACCCCGAACAGCCCCCTCATGGCGTCTTCCGGGGTCCCCTCGCAGGTCTGGACGTACGCGCCCACCCGGTCCGCGGCGGTCCAGGGGCTCTCGATGGCGAAGGCGCGGAACCCCATCTTCTCGACCAGGTAGCGGAAGATCCGGTGTTTCATCCGGTAGAAGCCTCCGGAGGTGTGGACCGATTCGCCGAGCCCCACGACAGAGGCCTTGCCTATGATCCCGCGCAGCGGCTCGAGGTCGTCGGTCGCCGACTCCGGATCGTTGCCACGAAGGCTCCAGATCCCTGGGAGCACCGGATTCCCGACCGGACGGGGGGGACGGCGGGCGGCCGCGAGCCCGGGAGCCTGCGCCCGGGCTCCCGTGGCCAGAGCCAGAAGGAGAAGAAGAGCAGCCGGAGCACGGCGGACGCGCGAAAGACGAGCGATCTTCATGAATCCTCCTCGAGGGCAAGGGCGACGATGAACGATCCGGTCTGCGAATCTCTTGCCAGAGGGATCTCGAGGATTCCCGGAGGATGGAAGCCCGAGCGCGTCCTCTCCGGGAGACGGAGCGTCCCTTCCGGAGCTCAGAAGGCCCGTTCAGCCCGCATCTCCGGGGCCTCCAGAAGCACCTGCCGCATCACCCGCAGCCCCAGCCGGATGCGCGACTTGAGGGTGCCCAGGGGGAGCGCCAGCCGGCCGGCGGTCTCCTCGTAGGTGAGGCCTTCGAAATAGGCGATCTCGATGGCTTCGCGCTGCTCAGGGGAGGCGTGGGCCAGCGCCTGCCGGAGACTGAGGCGCAGATCGCCGTCCTCGGGAGCCTGCGCGGGCGGCCGGAGATCGTCCAGAGCTTCCATCTCCGCGCCCTTTCCCGTCCGGCGCCAGTGATCGACCAGCTTGTGGCGGGTCAGCGTGAACAGCCAGGCGGGCGCGCTGCCGCGGTCGGGCCGGAAGGTCCCGGCGCGGGTCCAGACGGCGGTGAAGACCTCCTGGGTGACATCCTCGGCGAGAGCGGCGTCCCGGCAGAGATGGCGGGCGCAGGCGAGGACGCGGCCGGCGTAGCGCTCGTAGAGCTGATGGAAGGCTTCGAGGTCGCCGCGGGCGATGGCGGCCAGCAGGCTTTCGTCGGCGGGCTCGGGGGTGCTCATCCGTCCTCCTCCTTGGGATCGCAGGGGTAGATCCGGACGGCGGGCGGATGGGTTAGGTCCAAAAAGAGCCGGCCCGCCAATTGGCGGGCCGGCCGGGGGAGTCGGACAGGGGATCGGTGTTACGACTCGGGCGGTGGCGGCGGACCGCTCCAGGGTGGGTTCTTGGTGTCTACCGGACCGTCGGTCGCGATGGGGCCGTGCTCGGGGAACAGGGTCTGGAATCTCATGGGCTCCTCCTTGAAAAGCCGCGTGGCTCGGGCTCAGGGTGAACAGATCCCGTCGACGCGGATAGGTTTAGCGTTCGGCGC
>QHVW01000455.1 GCA_003223675.1 Acidobacteriota bacterium | reverse complement strand
AGAGCTTCCGCAAGCTCCAGCGCGAGCTGCGGCAGCTCCACATTCGGCAGGACGAGATGGCGCGCCTGCAGGAGAAGAAACGCAACAAGGTGCTCCACAAGGCGCAGCGGGACGCGTATCGATTGCGGCCGAAAGAGTAGGGCCCTACGGCACAGGCCAATACAACGCCGATCCTTGTTTCGCAAGCTTTTCCCCAAAGGGGGCGTCGAAGGTGGCCACCGCGTCGAAGCCTCCTTCAACAGCCGCAGCCGCAAGGATGGCGTCCCCAAGGGAAGAGATCGGCTCGGGCCAGCGCTCGAGAACCAAACCCCATACTACCTCTCCTATCGAGCCGACTCCTGGCATCGCCAGAAGAAGACGGATCGCATGGGCGATCTTCGGGGGCTCTACCTTGTACAGGTTTCTAAGGACGTAAACCATCTCCGAGATCGAGATGGCGTGGACCGCCAATGTGAGCTCCCGGCTGGCGGCGGCTCGAAACAAGGCTGCGGCCTGCTCTTGCTGTTCCTGATTCCGATCCGTGAAGAACGAGACCAGCACGTTCGTGTCGACCAGGATTTCCTTCACTCGTCTCCGGTTCCCATCAGCTCCCGAGCCCGGCGAACGTCTTCGACCGGATCACCGGGTCCTACCTTGATGCTGCCTTGTAGCTTGAGGAATTCAGGCTCGGCTGCGGTGACCCGTACGTGATCTCCGGTAACTTCCCAAGTCAAGACATCGCTGGGTCCGACCCCCAACTTCTCGCGGACCTCCTTGGGAACCGTCGTCTGGTACTTGACTGTGATGGTGGACTTCGTCATGCGAGGATCTCCTTACCGAATCCTAGATCTGGTAAGGCAGAGACGTCAAGGATCGGTCGCTCCGCTGCCTCGCTGGTGGGCCATTCGGATAGGCTCACGCCATGCCGTCCCCGCTTTTCGCCGCCCCCCTGCGCGAGACCCTGGCGGGCCACCTCGCCCGATTCGAGCGCCGGAGCGTGCCGCTTGGGGATCGCCGTCCCGCGGCGGTGGCGGTGGTGGTGGTGCCGGACGAGGAGGGGAGGGCCGCCGTGGTGCTCACGCTCCGCGCCTCGGGCCTGCGGCGGCACGGCGGCCAGTGGGCACTCCCGGGAGGCCGGCTCGACGCCGGGGAGACCCCCGAGACGGCCGCGCTCCGGGAGCTCGAGGAGGAGGTGGGGCTCAACGCTCCGGCCGATCATCTCCTGGGACGCCTGGACGATTATCCAACCCGCTCGGGCTTCGTAATCACTCCCGTGGTGCTCTGGGGCTCGACCGCAGCGCCCCTCCGCGCGAATCCCCGCGAGGTCGCCGGCATCCACCTCGTCCCCTTCGCTGAGCTCGTGGACCCGCGGAGCCTCGTCCTCCAGTCGATCCCCCAGAGCGACCGGCCGGTCTTGGCGCTCGCGATCCTGAATACCCTGATCTACGCGCCGACGGCGGCCATCCTCCACCAGTTCGCGGAGGTGGCGGTGGCGGGCCGGGAGACCCGGGTGGCCCACTACGAGCAGCCGGTGTTCGCGTGGCGGTGAGAAGGCGTTACAATCCGAGAAGAGAGGTGAATCGCATGACCTATCTTGCCGATCGGATTACGGTAGACCCCGAGCAGTGCGGGGGGCGTCCCTGCATTCGGGGCCTGCGGATCCGGGTCAGTGATGTCCTGGATCTGCTTGCCAACGGGCTCACCCCCGAGCAGGTAGTAGAAGATCTGCCCGACCTTGACCTTGAAGACGTCTGGGCATCCCTGAGGTTTGCCAGCCAACGCTTTGACCACCCGGTGCTCGTCGCTTGATCCTCTGGGTTGATGCCCAACTCTCGCCAGCCCTTGCCCCTTGGCTGACGGAGAGATTTGGGCTGGAGGCCTACTCCGCGCGCTTTCTCGGTCTCCAAGCCGCGAAAGACCAAGAGATCTTCAGCGCTGCACGTACTCCTGGGACCGTCGTTTTAACCAAGGATCGTGATTTCGTCGTCTTGGTCGAGCGATTTGGTCCACCTCCTCAAGTGGTGTGGATCACCTGCGGAAATACCTCCAACGAGAGGCTTCGAAAGGTGCTATCCACGAGCTTCCCGCAAGCATTGGAGCTGTTGAAGCGGGGAGAGCCTGTGGTGGAAATCAGCGATCCCTTTGCGTGAGTGACCTCGATTCATACCGGATCTCGGCCGGCCTCGCCAGGACGGCGAGCGGGAAGCCCCAGCGGTTTTCCCCTCCTCCTCCGTATAAAGAGACGAAGCTCTTGCTGCCGGAGGGATTCTCCATGGATGGAACACGGCCTCGCCTCGCCACGCTGATCGTGCTCGGCTGTCTGATGATCCCAGGGAGCCTCGCCTCCCAGCTCGTGCCTGAGGGGCCCGCGGTGAGAGCTGACACTCGCGCGGGCGCGTTTCCGAATTGCCCCCAACTGGCCGTGGGGCCCGACCGGTCCTTCGAGATCGTCTGGGACGTCGACGTCGTGGGGAGCGGAGACCTGGGGATCGTGGGACGCCATTTCTCTTCCGCCGGTGAGCCGACCGGCCCGGAGCAGGTCCAGATCACCTCGACCGGAGCCCCGCCTCCGTTCCAGGAGGTCACCCGAATCGCTCCGCTGCCGGACGGTTTCCAGGTCTTCGTTTCCCACTACTACTTCACGAGCCCCATTCCTCCGGCGGAGATCCGTCAGCGGCTGGACGGGACCGGATCGCCGGTGGGGCCGCCCGAGCTCGTGACGGTCGGCTATCCGGCCGGCCCGATTCTGCTGGGACCGGACGGCCTTCTGTACGCGTCCTATTTCCAAGCCGGGCCGAAAAAACTTTTCATCCAGCCGGTCTCTTCCGGCGGCACGGCTCTCGACAAGCGAATCCTCCTCAACAGCCGCTCGACCGATCAGCCCGATCCGCGCATCGCTCCGCTGGGCGGCGGCGATCTCGTGGCTGCCTGGACCGGCCTCACGACGGGAAAGCGCCAGCGGCAGGTGATCCGGGCACGCGTCGTTCAGGACGGCGTGCCCGTGGGACAGGATTTCGACGTCAATACCTCCCCCGGGGGCACGAAAGGCTCGCCGCCGTACCTCGAGAGCTTCCTCGTCGTCAGCGACCCATCCGCGCATCGCTTCGCCGTGGTCTGGACCGTCCGGGACCGCCTCTACAACCGGTCGATCCACTGGCGTCTCTTCGATTCGCCGGGCATCCCCCGGACGCCCGAGCTGATCGCCGTGCCAGGCACGCCGAGCGTCCTCCTCGCCGACGCCGCCCTTGACGACGCCGGAAACCTCCTGCTCCTCTGGACATCCGTAGCTGGCGGTACCCTGCAGGCGCGGCTGTTCGCCTTGGACGGCGCGCCGCGGGGGCCCGCGTTGCAGATCGTGGCGAATCCCTCCCGTGGGGCCTGCGGAAGCGTGGCCTGGGCGGGGGATTCCTGGTTGATCAGCTACCTGGACACCGGCGACAGTAGCCAGGGTATGATCGTCTGGCGCCGGTTTACGGAGTAGAGGTATCCGCCATCAACGCCTCATATGCAGGCCGCCGAGGCAGGCCGTCGAGCAGCGGTCCGTCCACTCCCTCTCGACCACCCGGTAAGGATCGCCAAAGTGGACGATCAGCTCGAACATTCCGTTGGGGAAGTTCCGCTCGCGCGCGAAGGTCGTCTTCCCCTCGAAATACCAGAAGCCATCGACGAGGCCCGCCAAGTGTGATGGGCTCCACCGGCTCTGCGTCCAGCGTCCCAGAGGACCGTCGAAATGCCGGGTGACGATGCCCATGACGGACGATTGTACAGCTCCAGAAAGTGTCGAGAATCAGGCCTTCCTCGTCTCCGTCAGGGAGGGAATGCCGCGTCGAAAGCTTTCAGGACGGCAACGACATTCAAGGGCGAGCCGCCCCCTGAATCGCCGGCAGCAGCCGCGCCAGCGTTGTGTCGAGGCCTCCCGCGACGGCGGGGTCCTGGGGGCGGAGCCGGCGGGCGGCGTCGTAGGCGGCTTGCGCCTGGTCCCGCTCGCCGGCCGCGCCCAGGAAGAGGGCGTGCAGGAGCTGCACCTCGAAATCGTCCGGCCAGCGCTTCGCGGATTCTTCGATCAGGGCCGACGCCTTGTCGCGCTGGCCCGCTCTCGCCCGGGCCAGGGCCAGGAGCTTGAAGCCGCGGCTGGCGTAGGGCCGCACGATCAGCGCCTTGCGATAGTGGGCCTCCGCCGCGTCGAGCTCGCCCTTCTGGAGCTCCAGATCGCCGAGCGAAAGGAGGGCGCCGGGCGCGATCGGATCGAGCTCCACGGCCCGGGTCAGCGCGGTCCGCGCGGCGGTGAGGTTGCCGTCCTGCGCCAGGAGCCGGCCCTGCTCCGCGAAGATCAGCGAGCTCGTCGGCTCGGCCTTCTCCATGGCGGCGAGGAAGGTGCGCTCGTCATGAAAGATCGCGGAATAGCGCAGGGTGAGCAGAGCGAAGGCGGCCGCCAGCGCGGCGAGCGTCACGGTCCGCGCGCGCTGGGGGAGCAGCAGCGCGAGAGCCCAGGGCAGGGCGAGCGAGGGGAGGAACAGATAGCGGTCCGTCACCATCCATTGCGGATCGAGCGCCCAGAGGTTGAGCACCGGCAGCAGCCAGACCGCCAGCCAGACGAGGGGCAGGGCGATCTCCCGCTTTT
>QHVW01000454.1 GCA_003223675.1 Acidobacteriota bacterium | reverse complement strand
GCATGGACCTGGTGGGCACGGACGGCTCGCGCCGGGTGGACTCGGCATGGCAGTACGACGCCAACGGCAACACGGTGAAGCTCTGGCGGGGCGATCCCAGCTTCACGGGCGCCAACGCGGTGGAGAAGTGGAGCTTCAGCCTCGACAACCCCGCGCTGCCCGCCACGGCCGCGGTCACCGATCCGCTGGGCAAGGTGGCGACCTACACGATCGGGCGCGATACGGCGAGCGACAAGCCGCGCATCACGGCGATCTCGGGCGACTGCCCGGGCTGCGGGCTCGGCCCCAACGCGCAGCTCTTCTACGAGGACGCCGCCAATCCCATGCGCCCCACGCGGACGATCGACGGCCGCGGGACGACCACGGCCTACAGCTACAATGCCAACGGCCTGATGACGTCGAAGACCGAGGCGATGAGCACACCCCTCTCGCGCACGACCACCTGGGAATACAACGGCCCGTTCCCGGCCCTGGTCACCCGCCTGGAGCAGCCCTCGACCTCCGGCACGGGCGTGCGGGCGACCACCTACGTCTACGACGGCACGGGGAATCCGACCGGCCGGACGATCAGCGGCGTCGAGGCCGGCAGCGCCTTCAGCGATGCGACCACAGGCACGTACAATGGCGCCGGCCGGCCGCTCAGCGTCGATCCGCCGGGATACGGCAGCCAGGACGTGACCGGCTACACCTACGACGCGACCCGAGGCAACCTGCTCCCTCTGACGGTCACGCGGCCGCTCGTCGGCACCACTGTGTTTGCGTACGACGCTCTCAACCACCTCACCTCGGTGACGGATCCCAACGGCGTCGAGACGGACACGGCTTACGACGCGCTCAATCGCGTGACCGCGGTCACGCAGCGCGGCGCCACGCCGGCCGAGGACCTGGTCACCACCAACGTCTACAACGTTTTCGGCGACCCGCTGCGGACCACGCTGCCCCGGGGCAACGTCGTCGAGTACGGCTACGACTCCGCCGGCCGGCTGGTCACCCTGGAGCGCAAGCCCGACGCCGCGACTCCGGGAGAGCGGACGGCCTACACCTTGGACGCCTTCGGCAACCGCACCCATGAGGAGCTGCAGCGGTGGAGCGGCGGCGCCTGGGCGCCGGAATCCACGCTCGATTTCGTCTATTCGTCACGGTGCCATCTCGACAAGGTGATCTATGCCGACGGCACGGTGACCGAGCACGCGTACGATTGCGAAGGCAACCTCGAACGGGTCTGGGACGCCGACCATCCCAGCGCCAATCAGACCAACCCTCCCACCCAGGTCTTTACGTACGACGTCCTGAACCGCCTGACCGCGGTCACCCAGCCGTGGGGCGGCGGTGGTGGCGGAAACGCCGTCACCCAATATACTTACGACGTGCAGAGCCATCTCGTCCAGGCCACGGATCCGAACGGCACCGTGACGAGCTACGTATTCAGCGATCGCGATCTGCTCACGAAGGAGACCTCCGAGGTCTCCGGGATCACGACCTACGCCTACAACGAGCACGGCTCGCAGGTCGGCCGGACCGATGCGCGGAACGTCACGGTCAGCCAGACCCTCGACGCCGCGGACCGGGTCACGTTCGTCGATTATCCGGACAATGCCCTGGATACATCGTCAACCTATGACGACCCCGCCGTCCCCTTTTCCAAGGGCAAGCTGACGGCGGTCACCCGGAACGGGCAGGCGGTGGCCTACTCCTACGACCGCTTCGGCCGGATGCTGCAGGACGGGAGCCTTGCCTACACGTGGGACAAGAACGGCAACCGGCAGGGCGTGGTCTATCCGGGAAACGTGACGGCGAGCTACACCTTCGATTTCGCGGACCGGCAGGCCACGCTCTCCATGCAGGATGGCGCCTCGCCCGTGCGGCTCCTGGCTTCGGCGGCCTTGTACAAGGCCGCCGGCCCGCTGACGGGTCTCACGCTGGGCAACGGTCTGACCGAAAGCCGGGGCTTCAGCTCGCGCTATCTCCCGGCCGGGATCTCCGTTCCCGGGCGTCTCGACTGGACCTACTCGACGGACGCGATGGGCAACGTGACCGGCGTCACGGACAATCTCAACGCCGCGGGCTCCCGCAACTTCGCCTATCAGGAATTTCAATATTTCCTCACCCAGGGCAACGGCCCGTGGGGCACGCGAAGCTGGACCTACGACAAGATCGGCAACCGCCTGAGCGAGACCCACGACGGAGCCACCGACACCTACGTCTACGCTCCCAACGCCGCCGCCGGCAATTCGCCGCGACTGGCGCAGATCAACCTGGGCGCGGGCGGGACCTCTCAGTTTTTCTACGACGCGGCGGGAGAGCTGACCTTCCGCTCCTTGGGAGAAGACAAGCTGCGCTTGAGCTATGGCGCCGACCAACGGCTGTCCCAGTTGCGCGGCGAATCGGACGCCGGAGCTCAAGGGTTGTCCCAACTCACCTATGACGGCCGGAATCTCCTCACTGCCGCGACCTTCTCTCCCTTCCTGACCAGCTCGCTGGCCGCGCGGGAGGCCGGCGCCACCTACAGCTCCGGCGGCCTGCTCCTGCACCGCTCGAGCCTGCAGCGCCGTGGCCCGTCCTCTCCCCGCAATCAGCCCGAGATCAGTGAGAACGCCTACGTCTTCTATTTCGCCGGCCGGCCGGTCGCTCTCTTCGACAAGCGCCTCACCACGCCGGCGACGGGCAGCCCCACCCTCACCACGTCGCTCCTCTATCTGACGACGGACCACCTCGGCACTCCGGTCCTCGCCACCGACGCTTCGGGAGCCACGGTGTGGCAGGGAGGCTTCGAGCCCTTTGGCAAGGATTGGAATGGCGCCCAGGCGGCGGGCGTCTTCCTCCGGCTGCCCGGTCAGTGGGAAGACGCGACCTGGGAGAGCCCGGATCTGCGGAGCGGGCTCTCCTACAACGTCAACCGTTGGTATGGCGTCACCACGGGCCGTTATTCGAGCCCCGATCCCGATCCGTGGGCGTGGCTGATCGATCCGCACCCCTACACCTATACCAATGACCAGCCCACCCGGCTCACCGACCGGCTCGGGCTCTACTCGGTCTCTCCCAGTTGCGACAAGGCGCCGTTCGGCGACAAGCTCAAGCAGGCGATCGGCGAGGTCTGTAACAAGACGAAGCCGGGCACTCCCTGCTACCGCGCGTTGAGCAACATCAGCTTCTCGACCCAGGGCGACGAGAGCAAGATTCCTGATTGCTTCAATAAATCCTGCAACGGCAAGCAGCCGCTGACTTGTGATCCTTGTATGACCGACTGCGGGGCCACCAATCCCGGCTTCGGCTACGCGAGCATCACCATCGGTCCGGGAACGGCCTCGTCCTGTCCGAACGCGAACGGGCAGGGCTTTGGAGATACGGTCTTCCACGAGACGCTCCACGTCTGTGGCCTGGCCTCCGAGCCCCACTGGTGTGGGCCGCAGGCCTCTTTCTTCCGCTATGCCGAGAAGACCTGCTTCGGCTGGAGATCGCCTCTCGCTCCGCCCCGGGGGGCGCCGTGCCGCTAGCGAGAGAAGAAAGACTTTGGGCCGGGCTGGCGCTGGGCCTGAGCGCCCTGGAGGCGCCCGTGGTGTACCTCGTCTGGCGCGCTCTCGGGCCCTTGCCGCTGGCCTGGCCGCGAGCCCTCCCGGGCTCCGGAGGGGACCTTCACATGGACCTCTCCCTGGCGGCCGCGGGCATCGGCTACTTCGCTCTCTGGATCGTGACGTTCCTGTGCATGGGCACGCTCCTGAGAGCGGAGGCCCTGGGCCGGTTGTGGACGAGAAGCTTTCTCCTGCTCCTCGCCGCCGGGCTCCATGCGCTGGCACATTTCGCGACACCCTGGTTTCTGATCGTGACCGACCGGATGGGGATCACCTCCGGGGCGTCCCTGTCGCTCCCGGCTTACCTGAATCCGTTCCAGCCGTCTGTCTGGCGCTTCCTGGAGCTGCCCGCGCTCACCCTGGGCATCCTCGCGGTTTCGCTACTGCGGAAGGGCTCGCGTCCCGCTGCATCAGGGACCCTACTAAAATAGGCGCATGAGACGCCTCCTCCTCGCGCCCATTCTCCTCCTGGCCCTCGCCGCCGCTCCGCCACCCGCACCCCGCGTCGTCGTCCTCGGCATGGCCCAGGACGGCGGCATGCCGCAGACGGGGTGCGACTGCACCCACTGCTCGGCGGCGCGCCGGAACCCGGCGCTGGCCCGGCACGTCGCCAGCCTGGCGATTCATTTTCCGAAAACCGACCACGTCTACCTCGTGGACGCCACGCCGGACCTCCCGGCCCAGATCGAGATGATCCACACCTTCCGTCATCATCCCGCAGGCAAGGTGGACCGCGCGCCGGTGGACGGCGTCCTCCTCACCCACGCCCACATCGGCCACTATCTGGGCCTGGCGCACTTCGGCTTCGAGAGCCTGAATACGAAAAACATCCCCGTCTGGGCCTCGCCCCGCATGGCCGCCTTCCTGCGCGCGAACGGACCCTGGAGCCAGCTCGTCCGCCTGGAGAACATCGCGCTCCGCGAATTCCAGCCGGGCCAGCCCTTCGATCTGGAAGAAAACGTTTCGATCAAGCCGATCCAGGTCCCGCACCGCGACGAATATTCGGACACCATGGCCTTCCTCATTCGGGGACCCAACAAGACGATCCTTTACGTCCCCGACACCGACACCTGGAAGACCTGGCCCAAGCCGCTCCCCGACGTCCTCCGCGACGAGAAGGTGGACCTCGCCCTCCTCGACGGCACCTTCTACTCGCCGGATGAATTACCGGACCGCGACGTCACCAAGATCAAGCACCCGCTGATCACCACCACGATGGACCTCCTGGAGCCGCT
>QHVW01000093.1 GCA_003223675.1 Acidobacteriota bacterium | reverse complement strand
CCGAGGCCGATCAGGAGGAACGCCGCTATCGACATCCACCAGGGAGTCCCCCGCGGCGCGACCGGCGCTTTTTTCGCTCCCCCCGCCAGCCGCAACACCCGCGCCCGGGCGACGTCCGAGGGCTGGACCGGCGCCACTTCGGCCGCCAGCGCCTCCAGATCCCCCTGCCAGAGGGCGAGCTGGCGTCGGCACTCCTCGCAGCCGCTCACCCAGTGGGCCTCCAGCTCGTGGAGATCGTCGCCGTCCAGCGCGCCCAGCGCGTAGGCGGGGAGGAGCTCCTCGAGGCGGGGGGTGTGGGGGGTGCTCATGCCTGCGCGCTCAACGCCTGCCGGAGCTTGTTCATGCCGAGCAGGATGCGGGATTTGACGGTGCCGAGAGGCGCCTCCAGACGCTCGGCGATCTGCGTGTGGGTGAGCCCCTCGAAGAAGGCGAGCTCGATGCAACGGCGCTGATCCGGCGACAGCGCTCCCAGGGCGGAGCTGACCTGGCGCTGTACCTCCAGGCTCTCCAGCCGCTCCGTGCCCAGCGGCGAGACCGCCTCCCCCACCTCCTCGCCGACGATCTCCTCCCGGCGCCGGGCCGACTCCCGGCGGCGGAGACGGTCGAGGGCGCGCGAGCGGGCAAGCATCAGGATCCAGCCGCGCGGGGTCGAACGCGCGCCGTCGTAGCGGTCGGCCTGCATCCAGATCTGGAGGAAGACCTCCTGCAGCACCTCCTCGGCCTCGCCGCGGCCGCCCAGGATCCGATGGAGCAGGCCCAGCGCCACCGGCGCGTGCCGCTCGAAAAGGCCGGCCAAAGCTCCGCCATCCCGGTCCGCTATCCGGCGCATGAGGCTCTGATCCTCCCTCTCTTGCTCCGCCATTCCTGAAAAAGCTATCGCGCCGGGAGGGCGAACGTCAAAGAGGCCCAGAAGCTCTCCCAGTCGGCGCCCGCGTCCGGCGGCGCTGAAATCATGTGCACCGCCTTGACCAGCCAGAAACCGGGCCGGTCGAGCTTCAGGGTGACCCGCCCCCTGGCGTCCGTGCGGGCCATGACCTTGTCAACCTTGTCCGGCCGGTCCCGCTGGAGCGCCATCACCAGCGCGCCCGCGAGCGGCTTCCCCTCGTAGAGCAGGCGGACCGGCAGCTCGCCGCCGCCCGCGAGCGCATAGGGATTCTTCTCCGCCACCAGCTCCAGCCGCTGGTTGAAGACGCGGTCGAAGCCCGGCCCGGCGCCGCCGTTCCCCACATTCAGCAGAGACTTGGCGCAACGCGAGAAGACCTCCTTGGCGCCGGCCGCGCTCTTCCCCTGATGGGCACGAAGGGCGCTGATCCTCTCCAGCCCCTCGTCTTTGAGGTACTCCTCGAATTTCGCCGCCTCGAGCTCCAGGGGCGAGCGTCCACTGTCGTAGACGATCGTATAGAGCCCCGGCGCGGCGAACGCCTCGAAGCCGGCCGGCTCGGTGTTCGGGACCCCCGGCACCGGCGAATCGCCGGACGGCCCCGCCGCCACGAAGCGCTTCATCAAGGTGGGATCACGGGGGACGGGGTCCCCCTTGAGCTCGATGCCGACCCTGAGCCGCACGGCCAGGCGCTGCCCCGGCGCCGGAGTGAGCGTCGAGGGCTCGATCCAGAAGTTGTGCGCCAGCAGCGCCGGAGCCGATAGAAGCCAAAGCAGAAAACAGCCGAGAAAGCGCATCGAATCTCCTCTTCCGAAAACTAGGAAGGGTGCCTGTAGGGGCGGCCCTGCGTGGCCGCCCTGGGCGGGTGGGATCGTACCGCCGGCCCAGGCCCCCCACCCAGGGCGGCCACATAGGGCCGCCCCTACGAGATCCCCTCAGGGACGGAGCCCCGGGCGAGCAAGGCCGCCCCCACGGGCTCTCCCCTACTTGGTGAGCCCGTTCCCGTTGGGCCCGTTGGGCGAGCCCGGGATCGGCGGCTTCAGGTATGGGAACGTGGTGTCGAACTGGCTGACGTCCTGGAGCGTGCCGTCGGTGAAGGGGAGGTTGCCCGACGGCGCGTCCGCGGGATGGCAGAAGACGCCCGGGAAGGCGTGGCAGAGGACACCCATCGCCACCCGCAGCTCGATGTCCACCACGTCATCCCCCGGCCGGCGGCCGTTGGGGAAGCCGGCGTTGTCGCCGCCGAGCGCCCCGAGGTTGCTCTGCTGCACCGCCGGGGTGGCCGCGATGGCGGTGTTGAGCCGCAGATACTCCGCCGGCGAGCCGAACTTGTTGAGCCCGTCGATGCCGGTCAGGAAGGTCGCGACCAGGTCGGTGCGGGGGAAGTTGGTGGGGGCCTTCACCCCCGCGCTGCCGAACAGCAGCTCGATCAGCGCCGGCAGCGTCGGATTGGTCACGTAGGGGAGGAACTGCCCGTCGTCCTTCGGGTGGCTGCCGTTGAACTTGTTCTTGTCCTTGAGGCCGATCACGATCTCGTTGACCAGGGGCATGCCGAGCCGCGAGACCTGGACGTAATCGCCGCTCTGCGCGGTCGGATTCTTGAAATCGGGGGCGTCCTTGAGCACCCGGTCGCGCCGCAGCACCGCCGTGGTCCAGCCGCCGACCGTGGTGTTGCTGCCGCTCACCAGGCACTGCTTGGGCACCTCCAGGATGAAGGAGGTGACGTTCTTGTCCTCCAGCGTGTTCGGCTGGGCGTCGCGGGGGCCCAGCGGGTTCGAGAGATTGACCAGGTCGAAGATCTCCCCCAGGTTCACCGCGAACGGGTCCTTGCGCTGCCCCACGAAGACCTTCCCCGTGCCGGCGGTGCAGCCGGGGATGTTGATCTCATGGATGAACCCCGACGCGTAGGACGGGTAGTCGGGGATCGTCTTCTTGCCGATGTTGTCCACCGGCTTGTCGAAACGGGTGCTGCCGCTGAGGGTGTTGGTCGCATAGGCGACCGTCCGGCCCGGGCTGTCGGCCCCCCCGCGGATCACCGCCACGGTATAGGACTCCAGGACGTTCTGGGTGGGCGCCACCGGGCCCAGGATCTGGCCGGCGTTGACCAGGGGGATCGAGACGTTCAGGCTGCCCACCGGGATCTGGATGTCCCGCAGGGTCTGGGCGACCCGGAACTGGAAGGTGATGTCCTCGACGCCGTCCCCCGTGTTGTCGATCAGGATGCGGTAGAGGGCGTCCGGATCGAGGGTGAAGAAGTTGGGGCCGCCATAGGCGTCCTGGAGAGGCACGTAATTGGCGATCAGGGTCACATACCCGGAACGGCCGGCCTCGTAACTGTTGAACATGTAGAAATCGGTGCCGTCCACCTTGGGCATCTGGGTGATCAACGGCGCCTCCCGGTGGCTGGACGCATGGGCGGGCAGCAGGCCGCACAGCGCCGTCACGGCGAGCAGGGCGAAGGCAATACGAATCCTCACGGTTTCTCCTCCTGAGAAATGGTTGGGAAGCCTCGTCTGGCAGGGTCCGCGGCGGCCGCCTTTCAACCCTTCTGGTCCGGAATACGCAACCAGGCCGCCCGGCGGATGAGCCTTGCGCGAAAATTCTTTCGGGCAGATAGAATGCGCGCCATGAGCACGACCCCCTCCCCCCGCCCCGAAGGCCGCGCCCTGGACGCCCTGCGCCCGGTGCGCATCGAGACCGGCGCCCTCAAATTCGCCGAGGGCTCGGCGCTGATCTCGCTCGGCGACACCCGCGTGCTGGTGGCCGCGAGCATCGAAAACCGGGTCCCCCCCTTTAAGAAGGACAGCGGCGAGGGATGGCTCACCGCCGAGTACGCCATGCTCCCGCGCGCCACCCACACCCGCAACCAGCGGGAGGTCGCGCAGGGGAAGCCCTCGGGACGGACGGCCGAGATCCAGCGCCTGATCGGCCGCAGCCTGCGCGCCGCCATCGACCTCACGGCGCTCCCCGACCGTACCCTCACCCTCGATTGTGACGTCCTCCAGGCCGACGGCGGCACCCGCACGGCCGCGGTGACGGGAGCCTACGTGGCCGCCGTCCTGGCGCTCGGGCGCCTGGCGATGACCCGCGACATCACCACCTGGCCCATCCGCGACCAGATCGCCGCCGTCTCCGTGGGCATCGTGGGGGGCACCCCCCGGCTCGATCTCGAATACGTCGAGGACCAGGTGGCCGAGGTGGACATGAACGTGGTCGCCACGGCCGGCGGCTCCCTCGTCGAGATCCAGGGGACGGGAGAGAAGCGCAGCTTCCGCCGCGAGGAGATGGACGCCCTGGTCGACCTCGCCTTCAAGGGGATCGCCGAGCTGGCCGCGACGCAGAACGCCGTCCTCGCCGCCACCCTCGAAGAGGTCAACCAGGCCCTCTCCAAGGACCGCCGGAAGCCGGCGGCGCCGAAGCCGGAGAAGGATCTGTGGGGACGGCCGTGAGCGGAGCGGCCGTGGTGAGGTGAGCCGGCCACAAAAACCTTTTGTGATCCGCTACGGC
>QHVW01000092.1 GCA_003223675.1 Acidobacteriota bacterium | reverse complement strand
AGTCCAGCGCGCCCGCAACAAGGTGGCGCGCCTGCTGGCTGAGGACGGCATCCCCTACGCCCTCATTGGCGCGATGGCCCTCAATGCCTACGGCTACGAGCGGGTCACGGTGGATGTCGACCTCCTGTTGACGCCAGAAGGGCTCAAAGAATTCAAGAAGAGACACCTGGGCCTCGGCTACGTCCAGAAGTTCCCTGAGAGCAAAGGCTTTCGGGATACCGAGAATGGCGTGACCATCGACGTCGTCCTGACCGGCGAATACCCCGGCGACGGGCTCCCCAAACCGGTCGCGTTCCCCGATCCCGCCAGCGCTGCTGTGCAAGGCGAGCACACGGCTCTGCTGCCTCTCCCTCGCCTGATCGAGCTGAAGCTGGCCTCGGGGATGACCGCCCCGCATCGCCTGAAGGATCTGGCGGACGTCATCGAGGTCATCCGCATCCTCAAGCTCCCGGCCGAGCTCGTGGAGGAGCTCGACCCCTACGTCCGCGAGAAGTACCGCGAGCTCTGGCAGGCCGCTCAGACAGCGGATCGGGAATGAGCAGCAAGGAGCGCCCATGAAAATCTTTGTGACCAGCGTCCTGGTCGACGATCAGGAAAAAGCCCTCCGGTTCTACACGGAGATCCTGGGCTTCAGCAAGAAAAACGACGTTCCGGCGGGGGCCTACCGCTGGTTGACCGTGGTCTCGCCCGAGGGGGCGGAGGGCGTCGAGCTGCTCCTCGAGCCCAATACCTTCGCGCCGGCCCAGACCTATCAGAAAGCCCTCTTCGACGCCGGCATCCCCGCCACGATGTTCGGGGTTGACGACGTGCGGCAGGAATACGAACGGCTGAAGGGCCTGGGCGTCGTGTTCCCTACCAAGCCGACCGCCATGGGGCCGGTCACCATCGCCGTCTTCGAGGACACCTGCGGCAATCTCATCCAGATGGCCCAGATGGCGCAGCCGTGACCGGCCTCACTCCTCGCTGAGCACCACCATCGGCGAGACCCGGGCGGCGCGGTGGGAGGGCAGCAGGCAGGCGATCAGGGAGACCGCGCCGAGGAGGCCGGCCGTCACGGCGAGGGTGGCCACGTGCAGCGGCGGCACCTGGAAGAGCAACGACTGCATGGCCCGGCCGGTCAGCCACGCTCCGAGCACGCCCAGTGCAGTGCCCGCGGCCAGCAGGCGCAGGGCGAGCGAGAGGAACTGGCCGCGCACCTGCTCCGGCCGGGCCCCCAGCGCCATCCGCAGGCCGATCTCACGGCGGCGCTGCGTCACGGCGTAGCTCAACACCCCGTAGGTGCCCACCGCGGTGAGCAGCATGGCGATTCCCGAGAAGAGGACGGCCAGCAGCGCCGGCGAGCGGCGGGCGACCAGGCTGTCGGCGATGCGGGTCTCCATGGTCCGCAGATCGTTGACCGGCAGCTCGGGATCGATCCGGCGGACGGCCTTACCCAGTGCCGGCGCGAGCGATTCCGTGGGCAGGCTCGCGCGAACGACGAGGTAGATGCTGTAGTCGAGCCGGTGGCCGAAGGGGTAGTAGATCGCGCCCTGGGCCTCGTCCCCGACCAGCCCCGCCTGTTTCACCGGACCGACCACGCCCACCACGGTGTAGGCCTCGGCGGCGTCCCCCTCGGCGGCGCCTTCGAAGATCCTTTGGCCGAGCGCGCCGCCGCGCGGCCAGTAGCGGCGCGCGAAATCCTCGTCGATCACGCAGACCCGCTCGGCGCGGCGGGAGTCCGCCGCCGTCAGGAAGCGCCCTTCGCGCAGCGTGAGCCCCAAGGCGGAGAAGTAGTCGCCGCCCACGCTATAGGAGTAGAACCCGTGCGGCGGCTCTCCGGGTTGTGGCCGGTGCCCCTGGACCGTGGCCGCGCTCTTGTTACTGATGCCGCTGAGCGGCACGTTGGTGGCGAATCCCACGGCCTGTACACCCGGCTGGCGGCCGAGCTCCGCGGTGAGCCGCTCGGTGACCGCGAGCAGGGCCTGCCGGCCCGGATAGCTCCGCACCGGCAGGATCAACTGTCCGCTCAAGACGTGCTCGGGCCGGAATCCGGGAGAGACGGTCATCACCTTCTGGAGGCTGAGCCCCAGCAGGCCCGCCCCCGCGAGCAGCACGAAGGCCAGGGCGATCTGGGCGACGATGAAGGCGTGGCGCAGCCTCTGCGCCGCCCGGCCGGCCGTGGTGCCGCGCGATTCGGCTTGCAGGCCGGGCGCCGCGGTATTAGCCGCGGTAGTGCGCAGGCTGAGCCAGGCCACGGGGAGCCCGAGCGCGATCCCCACCGCGAGCGAGCCCGCCAGGGCGATCAGCGCCAGCCGGGCGTCGAAAACGACGTGCGATCCCAGCGGCAATCGATCGACCCCCAGCAGGGCCAGGAGGCGGATCCCGCCGGCTCCGGCGGCCAGCCCGAGGAGGCCTCCGATCAGCGCCAGCAGCGTGCTCTCCACCAGGGCTCCGCTCACGACGTGCCGCCGGCTGGCCCCGATCGCCTGCCGCACGGCGAGCTCCTTCACCCGGCCGCTGGCGCGGATGAGCAGCAGGTTCACCAGGTTGACTGCGCCGATGAGGAGCAGGAAGAGCGCTCCGGCCTGGATCAGCAGCAGGGTGGGGCGGACCGCCGCCACG
>QHVW01000091.1 GCA_003223675.1 Acidobacteriota bacterium | reverse complement strand
TAATGGAAAGCCCTGTAAGGAGCCGAGCCCCCAGATGCCCAACGAGACGTCCCGGATCAAGCCGCCCACGCGGCGCCCACCCCCGTTCCGCAAGCTGCGGGTCTACGCCTACGATCCCAGCCTGGGCTGGCAGATCGAGACGGCGGTGATCAACCAGATGACCCTCCAGGTGCCCTGGGAGGAGCTGAAGCCGGGGCCGGTCGGCGAGTACCTGGAGGTGGTGGACGTCGATCCCCCGAGCCGCTGCTGCTATGCGCCGGTTGATCTCAACGAGCGGCTCATCCTGGCGGAGGACGGCCTCGATCCGGCCGAGGGGGACCCGCAGTTCCACCAGCAGATGGTCTACGCGGTGGCGATGACGACCATCCACAACTTCGAGCGCGCGCTCGGGCGGCGGGTCCTCTGGTCGCAGGCCGGCGGCGACCAGGGGTACCAGTTCGTGCCGCGGCTGCGCGTCTATCCGCACGCGATGCGGGACGCCAACGCCTACTACAGCCCGCAGAAGAAGGCGCTGCTGTTCGGCTACTTTCCCGCCTCGACCAGCGATCCGGGGTACAACCTCCCCGGCGGCACGGTCTTCACCTGCCTGTCGCACGACGTGGTGGCCCACGAGACCACGCATGCCCTGCTCGACGGCCTGCACCGGCGGTTCATCGAGCCGACCAACTCCGACACCCTGGCGCTCCACGAGGGGTTCGCGGACATCGTGGCCCTGTTCCAGCACTTCTCGTTCGCGCCGGCGTTGCGCGACCAGATCCGGCGCACCCGCGGCGATCTGGCGAGCCAGAACCTGCTCGGCCAGCTCGCGCAGCAGTTCGGCCAGGCGCTCGGCAGCCGTGGCGCCCTGCGCGACGCCCTGGGCCAGGTGGACCCGGCGACCGGCCAGTGGTCCCCCCGGGTGCCCGACCCCGCCGACCTGCAGAAGGTCAGGGAGCCCCACACCCGCGGCGCCATCCTGGTGGCCGCGGTCTTCGACGCCTTCCTCACCATCTACAAGTCGCGCATCGCCGACCTGCTGCGCATCGCCACCGCCGGCACCGGGGTGCTGGCGCAGGGGGAGATCCACCCGGATCTGGTCGAGCGGCTGGCGCGGGAGGCGGCGGCCTCGTCGAGTCACGTGCTCACCATGTGCATCCGCGCCCTCGACCACTGCCCGCCGGTGGACGTCAATTTCGGCGACTACCTGCGTGCCCTGGTGACCGCCGACCGCGACCTGGTGCCGGACGACGACCGCGGGTACCGCATCGCCGTGATCGAGGCCTTCCGGCGGCGCGGCATCTATCCGCAGGGGGTGCGGAGCCTGTCGGCGGAGAGCCTCTGCTGGGCCTGCCCCCTGGGAGCGGAGGAGGAGGCGCTGCGCAATCTGCTGCCCGGGGTGAGGAGCCTGAGCCGGGTCCGTCCCGACTGGACGCTGACCACCGACCGCAAGAGGGTCTGGGAGCAGATGCAGAAGAGCGGCCGGGAGATCCACGCCTGGCTGCTCTCGGAGCCGGTGCGGGCCATCGCCGGCAATTTCGGGCTGGCGCTGGGGGCCGATGCCCCCAGCTCGATCGACCGCGGCAAAGACGGGTTCCCGGTCTTCGAGGTGCATTCGGTGCGCCCGGCGCGGCGCCTGGGACCGGACGGCCAGACGCTCACCGACCTGGTGATCGAGATCACCCAGAAACGGCGCGGCTATCTCAACCCCGCGACGCAGGCCAAGGTCGACAAAGGGAGCATCCCGCCGCAGGAGCCCGACTTCTGGTACCGGGGCGGCTGCACGGTGCTGGTGGACCTCGACCGCGGCGCGGTACGCTACTGCATCGGCAAGGGAATGATGAGCGACTCCCGGCTCGCCGCCCAGCGCAAGTTCGCGCAGGCGACCGCCTCCCTCCAGGCCACCTATTTCGGCGATCCGCGGCGGCGGGAGACCGCCGAGCCGTTCGCCATGCTGCACCGCTCGCTCGGCATCGAGGAGGAGCCCCTTGGCTGATTCGCCATCCGATCCGAAGCTCATGACCGCCCCCGAGTCCGGCGTGAAGATCCGCATGTACCGCCAGGGCCTCGGCGACTGCTTCCTGCTCGCCTTCGCCACCGGCGTGGGGCGCCCCTTCTACATGCTGATCGACTGCGGCGTGCTGATGGGCACCGAGGGCGCCGCGGACAAGATGCGCCAGGTGGCCGAGAGCCTCCGCGCCGCGACCGGCGGCCGCATCGACGTGCTGGTGGCCACCCATCAGCACTGGGATCACCTGTCGGGGTTCGACCAGGCGCGCGAGGTCTTCGACCAGATCGAGATCGGCGAGGTCTGGGTGGCCTGGACGGAGGACCCGGGCAACGACATGGCCAGCCGCCTGCGGGCGCGGCGCCAGGCCCACCTGCGGGCGCTCAGCGGCACGGCGCGGGGCCTGCGGGCGGCCGGCGACGAGGGGAAGGCCGGCGCGCTGGAGGCCGTCCTCGGCTTCTTCGGCGAGCTCGGGGTGGACGGCCGCCCCTCGAAGATCGAGGCCGCGCTCGACTACGTGCTCGGCCGCGGCAAGCCGCCGCGCTATCGCGCCCCGGGGGAGGTGGTCGGCCTGCCCGGCGGGGCCGCGCGCGTCTACGTGCTCGGGCCGCCCCAGGACGAGGCGCTGCTGCTGCGCTCGGAACCCTCCTCACGGGCGAGCGAGGTATACGAGAAGCGGCTCCAACTGAGCCCGGAGACCGCCTTCTTCGCCGCCGTCCTGGCCGACGCGCCCCCCGAGAGCCCCGAGGAGCGGGATCTGCGCAACCTGAGCTTCCCCTTCGAGGAGCTCTACCGGGTCGACCCTCCGGAGGCGGAGAAGGACCCGTTCTATCAGGAGCACTACTACGGCAAAGGCGGGGCGGGAGAGGAGGCCGCCTGGCGGCAGATCGAGTCGGACTGGCTCGGCGCCGGCGAGACCCTCGCCCTGCAGCTCGACAGCGACACCAACAACACCAGCCTGGCCCTGGCCATCGAGCTCTCCCCCGGCGGCAAGGTGCTGCTCTTCCCCGGCGATGCCCAGGTGGGCAACTGGCTCTCGTGGTACAGCCTGCGCTGGTCCCGGGAGGACGATCCCACGATCGCCGCCGATACCGCGGACCTCCTGCGCCGCACCGCCCTCTACAAGGTCGGCCATCACGCCAGCCACAACGCCACGCTGCGGGAGAAGGGGCTGGAGCTGATGGCGCGGCCGGACCTGGTGGCGATGATCCCCGTGGACGAGGCCATGGCGCACAAGCCCAAGGGGGGGAACCCCGACGGCTGGGACATGCCCTTCCAGCCGCTCCTCGCGCGGCTCAAGGAGAAGACCCGCGGGCGCGTGCTGCGCGCCGACGCCGGCGCGCCGGCCCCCGAGGACCTCGCCGATCCGGCCGACCGCGAGGCCTTCGCGAAGGACCGCATCGAGACCCCGCTCTATCTGGAGATCACCATCCCGGCGTGAGGTAAGATCGCGCCGTGCCCTCCGCCCCGGCTGAAATGTGGCTGCCTCTCCTGTTGTTTGGGCTGTTTATGCTGCTCAGCGTCGTGGGTGCCTATCTGGTGACGGCGCACCTGCGGGGGCGGCGGGCGGGGATCGTCGCCGCCGCGCTCACCGCGCTGTTCTTCGGCGCCGTGCTCGCCGGGCTGCTGGCGCTGATCCGCCAGGGCGGGCTGACGTAGAACAGACAGGCCTGAAATGTTGAATCCGGAGTACGAGCTCACCCAACTGGTCACGGTCGAGACCTTCTCCTCCCCCTGGGAGGCGCAGCTCGCCCGCGCGGCCCTGGAGGCCGAGGGGATCGACGCCGTCATCGCCGACGAGCACTTCCTCCACCTCTACGGCGCGCTCACCGGCACCCTCGGCGGCGTGCGGCTCCAGGTCCGTCCCGAGGACGCCGCCCGCGCGGCCGACCTGCTGCGCAACCGCCGGCCGTTCCTCTATGTGGTGAAGGAGGAGGACGGCCTCCCCGCGCTGGACGAGCTTGAGGAGGAGCCCGAGGCGCTGGTCACCGTCGGCCGCTTCTACACCCCCTGGGAGGCCCACTTGGCGCGCACGCTCCTCGAATCCGAGGGGATCGACGCCTGCGTCCACGAGGAGCGCTTCCCCGGCGTGAGCCTCCTCACCGGCGCTCCCACCGCCCTCAGCCGCGTCGAGGTCTACCCCGAGGACGTGGAGCGGGCCCTGGAGATCCTGGCGGCGGTGGAGGAGCCGGGCCCGGAAGGGCTCACCCAGACCGACACGGACTGACGCGGGCCGAGCTCGTCTGTGCTTGTCCGCATCAGTCCTTGCTCGTCCGTGCCAACTCTCTCCGCTCCCGCACGGCGCCCTCGGCCGGCCGGGCCGCCGCGGCCAGCGACGTGGCGGGCACCACCGCCGGCTCCCCCAGCTCCTTCTCCTTCTTCTCCGCCTCCAGCTTCTCCGACTTCACCTCCTGCCGCAGCCGTCCGAACGAGCTCATGTAGACGTTGGCGATCGCCACCAGGGCGAAGAAGGCGATCAGGTACCCCCGCCAGTCGTCCAGCAGCAGCCGGTAGCGGGTGAGGATCAGGAAGAAGGCCGTGACATAGTGGCTGAAGCAGTATTCGCAGGTGAACAGGTAGAAAAACTTCCGCGCCGGCAGGCTGCGCGCGTTCCTGGAGCGCTCCGCACAGTACTCGCGCGGCTCGCGGAAGACCTCCTCGTGCGTCACCGTCCACGCCACGCAGGCGATCGGGATCGCCAGCAAGAGGAGCCAGACGATCTGGAGGAGCCACTGGGTGCTGGGGGGGGGTGCCATGGGGCGGGGATTGTGCAAGAAAGGGGCCGTGCCGGCCGGGGCGAGGAGATCGCTTATACTCTTCTAGAGGGAGAAGCATGACCGAGATCGCGATCGAGCTGGATGACAAAACCG
>QHVW01001044.1:922-3265 GCA_003223675.1 Acidobacteriota bacterium | reverse complement strand
TACGATTCCCGCTGGGAAGCCCGCCCGGCCTGCCCTTCGTCAGGGCTCTGGGCGGGCCCCCTACTGTTCCTTCCTGCCTTCCCAGGCTTGGACTGGCGCCAGGCACCTGTTCTCGGCGCTCATCCCGGTCTCGAATTCGCGGGGGTCCGCTCGGCGCCTACGGCCTCCCGGATTCGATCGCTGAGGGGGAAGGGGCGGCGGAGCGGTTGCTGCGGCGGGTCGTGCCGGCGGGTGCCTAGTACGCCGTCAATCCAGAAATGAGGGCCGCCCCTCAGCAGCTCCTACTCAGATCCGGTCAACGCTGCTGCCGTTCAGATGCGGCGCGAAGCGCGGTCCGCTGCAACGGCGGGTTGGGCCGCCTTCTCGCGCAAACGTCGCAGGAGTGGATCATCTAGTTTCTGCTTTGCCAGCCATTCCAGCTCCTCTTCGAGGGACATGCCTTTGATCTGGTTCGAGAGGTCGTCGCGAATCGCTCTCATCACCTTAACGGCATCGAATGTCTTTGGTGCGCTATTCATCTGGCAGAATCTCCCGAGGCGCCCGAATCTCCAAGGTCGGGTAGCCCCTTCTCAGGTTTACGGAATTGTAGCCGTGAATTCGGTACAGATTGACGATGTGCTTGAAGTTCCAACTCACCACGACGTCGACGCGTGCCACAGTCGCCATGGCGATGTGCTGTGCATCGGCGCGCATCCTCTCCATGATCACCCCTTCCGTGATGTAGGCTTCTGCAAGTTCCTTGGCTTCCGCATCCAACTGGAGCACTTCGATGTGCTGTTCTGGCACTGTGCCCAGATGGCTGCGCACCTCCTCAGGGGCAGCGGCCAGTTCCTGCACGGTGAGGTCGGAGAGGACGAGCACGAACTTCCCAGTGGCGAAATACTTCATGAGTCGGATGGAGTGCTCCCGAAACTCATCGTCCTCGCATCCGCCGACAACGGACGTGTCTACGTAGATCCGCAGCCTCATTGAGGCATTCTACCACGGCGATCCGAGATGCACTCGGCAGGTTGCCGTGCCCCCAAGTCAGCGCAGGCCAAGCTGCGTGTTCGAGCGGAGCCAGCAACCATAGGGAGCTGCGGCAGCAGCTCGCGGACTGCTTGCACTCAACCAGTCACAGGATGTCGAACCCGACGCGGTGCGAGCGCGCGACCACGTCGACGTCATGGTAGGTGCGTACACCCTTCATACGGACGTCCGTATCGGCCTCGAGACCGAGCGAGCGGAAGAAAGCTGCCGCTTCTGTCTGATAGCCTTGCCAGTCCTGTGCGATCACGTTTCCGTCCGCCCAACGTCCTAAGGTGAGCGGCGGAGCCGCACGACAGTGCGGTATCCGTCCGCTCAACTGCCTGGGTTGGCCGCGCTCCATGACTGGATCTTCCAGCAAGTACTCGCTACAGCCTACGCATTGGAGGACAGGAAGAGCCTTGAGGATCACAATCGTGGAGTCTGAGCGCTTGAAGGGCAAGTCAGTGACCATGGGAACAATCTCCGATCCACAAATGTGACATTTCATGTGTGTCGCCGAGGGATGAACCGTGATTCCAGTCGCATGTTGACGTGGTATGTCCAGAGGATCTTTTTTTGTCCGACGCACTGGCGGATAAAGGTCAACGGGTCTTCTGGAAAGACGCGATCCGGATCCAACGGCTCCCCTCCTCTCGACATGTAAGATAGCACGTCGTGTGGAGCGGGGCAGGGGCAGGGGGAGCTGTTGGCCGTCGAGTAGCCGGTGATTTGGAAGCTCGGAGGTGTTGGCGACGCCGCCGAGCTGATGGCGTAGACCTCGGCCACGCGGTAGAGAAGGCGACCGAACCCTGGTACTACGTCCCTCAAATTCGTTCTGGGTTTCTACGCCGGGTCTCGAGGGTGATGTCTGAAGGCCAGCCCCGCAGGGGCGCGGACTGGAGCTCATACTCCGGTTTTTGTCGATCGATCTCTCCGGCCCAACGGGCCGGGAGACTCTAGCCCAGGGCTGAGGCCGGAGGCCGATGCCCTGGGAAAAGGGGCACCCCATCGTTGCGGCCTGAAAGGCCGCGAGAACCCGGCTCGATACCGGGTGGGATTGAAAAGCTCTCGCGGCCTTCTCAGCAACAAGAGGTCAGGCTCGCCCAATCCAGATATCTGGGATGCGGCTCGGGGCAGGCAGAGGGAACAGCCCACCAAGACGTTCCCATTCTGCGCCCGGAACGGGCGAAATCTGAATAGCCTGGCGCTTCAGCGCCAGGTCGGCAGGCCCCCCTCCCCTCATTCCGCCCCGAAGGGGCGGTGCCTTTCGGATCCGACGCCCGTCCCGAATTCGATCCGGTCCACGTCTTTGATTGAAGGACCGTACCGAAAAGC
>QHVW01001044.1:0-882 GCA_003223675.1 Acidobacteriota bacterium | reverse complement strand
CCCGCCCGCAGGGCGGAATTTATCCAGCCTGGGGTGTCAACCCCAGGTGGGAGCCCGCAGGAGATCCATAAGCCCCGCAGGGCCGGCAGATCTTGCTGTGGGGACACTCCGCCGCGGTATGTCGGCCCTGCGGGGCTTCGGGAGGGCCGGGGCGGCGCCTACCTGGGGTTAACACCCCAGGCTGGATAAATTCCGCCCTGCGGGCGGGTTTCCCGGAACCGCCCAAGATGTGTGTAATCCTATGGGCTCACGCCCCAGGCTTCTACATGCCGTTGCCCCTAACTGGGCAAGACCGCATTGCCAGGTTGACGGCGTACTACCCCTCTTGAGCCGGCCCCTCCGTCTCCTCCCCCGCCCGCGCCTTCCGTTCGTCCTCCAGCTCCCGGTCGGTGTGGTCCTTCTTGGTCAGCTTGCGCGGCTTGAAGCCGTAGCGGATCAGCTCGGTGGAATCGAATCCGTGCTTCCCCCGCAGGCTCGCCCCGATGCGGCCGCGGAGATGGTCCGCTCGCTTCGCCAGCGCCCGGAGGCGCGCGGTGATCGCTTGCGCCTGCGCCATGTGATGCCGCTGCTGCGTGACCAGCCCGGTGACCTCCTGGGCGACGGAGCGCAACGGCTGAGACTCCATGTCTCAGTGGCTGAGGCCGGGAGCGTGGCGGCTGAGGCTCGGTGCCTCAGGTGCTGGGGATGGAAGCGCAAGAGCTGAGGCTCGGAGTCTCCACCCTCCAGGCTCGCAGAGCCGGCGCCGAGGCTCGGTGGCTCAGGCACTGAGAGTCCGAGCGCGGCTGCTGAGGCTCAGGGGCTCGACTACGGAGACGGTCGAGGCCCGCAACGTCCGGATCCCGGCGGCACGGCATGCACAAGGCCAACCGCCGCAGGGTGATT
>QHVW01000090.1 GCA_003223675.1 Acidobacteriota bacterium | reverse complement strand
GCTGGGGCGCCTTTATAGCGACCGAAGCCAAAGCTGCGTCGATAACCACCAACGCCACGGCAGCATCTGGGTAGCCTCCGGGGATATCACGCTGAGTTAATTCCCATAGCAGGATTTCACGTCTTATCCCATCCAATTCATCGGAGGCGAACAACCGGCCACGTCGACCGTCCGTTGGACGTGTTCCCGTAAAGAGGCCTTCCGAAAGACGCATGGCGAGGGCAGTTTTTCCGATACCTGAGTCGCCAGCTATGATGACCCTAGCGCTTTGGTAATAAACCGCTTCTTTCAAGCGGCCCAGCAACACGTCGTAGTCCAGCTCTAAGAGGTGGATCAGCAGGGATCGCTCGTGCTCCGGCGCGCCTGGCTCTGAGCCGGCGGTGGCCAGCAGGGGCAGCGTAGGGTGAAAGGCGAGCGCGGCAATCCAAAAGCCCTCGCGTATTGGCTCCGGAATGAGGCCGACCGTCTCCCACGTCTCGCAGCTCCACAGCCGGATGGTGTGATCCTGGCTTGTAGAGGCTAGCAGACGCCCGTCCGGGGAGAAGGCGACGAGATTAACGGGTGCGGTGTGCCCTTCAAGCGTGCGGAGCAGTTTGCCGTTTCGCACCTCCCAGAGTTTTACCGTGTGGTCCTTACTTCCGCTGGCCAACGTCCTGCCCTGCGGATCAAACGCCACACTCCAGACCGAGTTCTGGTGCCCCTCAAGCGTACGGAGCAGTTTGCCGCTTCGCGTCTCCCAGAGCTTCACCATTGTGTCGTTGCTCCCGCTAGCCAACGTTCCGCCTTGCGGGTCAAACGCCACGCTTCTGATGTCCTGCCCTTCGAGCGTGCGGAGCAACTTGCCGCTGCGCACCTCCCAGAGCTTCACCGTGTCGCCAGCACCGGCGCTAGCCAGCATCTCGCCCTGCGGATCAAACGCCAAGCTAAAGAGATCGTGCTCTTTGAGCATGTGGAGCAGCTTGCCGCTTCGCGCCTCCCAGAGCTTTACCGTATTGTCATCACTCCCGCTGGCCAGCGTCTCGCCCTGCGGATCAAACGCCACACTACTGACCGTCCTCTGGTGCCCTTCGAGCGTGCGGAGCAGCTTCACGCCCGGCGGCAGCTCCGGCCGCGCTTCTCCGTTTGCCTGTTGCCCTCGCTCTTTCCCCCTGTGTCAGAATAGATGTCGCCTGGATAGAATTACATACCCTGGGGCAGAGACGAGGTCGCGAGTTGGCACGATATGGACAGAGCTTCAAGAACCGAGCGGTAGGGCGGCTGTTGCCGCCGGAGAGCGCTTCGCTGGAAGAGGTGGCGCGTGAGGTGGGGGTTGGAGTGTGGACGCTGGAGCGCTGGCGCAGTGAGGCGCTGTCCAGGCCCGCTCGCGAGCGGGCCTGGACAGCGGCGGCTCGTTTCGACGCCATCCTGACCACGGCAGCGCTGGATGAGGCGGGCAAGAGCGCCTGGTGCCGCGCCAACGGGGTGTACCCGCAGGAGCTTGCCGACTGGCTCCAGAGCGCCACCCAGGCTCTGGCGGCTCCCGAGGAGGCCCGGGCCAGCCCGCAGCAAACCCGCCAGGACCGGGAGCGCATCAAGGAGCTCGAGCGCGAGTTGCGGCGCAAGGACAAGGCTCTGGCTGAGACCGCCGCCTTGTTGGTTTTGTCAAAAAAAGTCGCGGCGATCTTCAACAGAGACATGGGCGAGGACGAATGATCGGCCTCGAAGATCGCCAGGCTTGGGCCCAGGACATCCGCATCGCGCACGAGGCCGGAGCCCGACTGCGTCTGGCCTGCGAGATCGTCGGCATCGATGTGCGGACTCTGCAGCGCTGGAAGGCCCAGGAGGGGCTGGTCAAGGGCGATGGGCGCCCCTCGGCGGTGCGTCCCGCTCCCGGACAGGCTCTGAGCCAAGCGGAGCGCACTGAGCTGCTGCGGGTGGCCAACGAGCCCCGTTTCGCCGATGTGCCGCCGGCTCGCATCGTCCCAATGCTGGCCGACGAAGGCGTCTACCTCGCCAGCGAGTCCACCTTCTCCCGCGTGCTGCGCGAGCAAGGGCAGAGCTCTCACCGTGGCCGAGCCAAGGCCCCCCGGGCCAGCCGGCCGCCCACCACCCACATCGCCACGGCGCCGCGCCAGGTCTGGTGCTGGGACATGACCTACCTGCCCGCCCTCGTCATCGGGTACTGGTTCCACTTGTACCTGATCCTGGACCTGTACAGCCGCAAAATCGTGGGCTGGGAAGTGCACGACACTGACGATGCCAACCATGCCGCGCACCTGGTGCGTCGGACCTCGCTCAGCGAGGGCATCGTAGGCCTCGCGGAAAAGCCTGTGCTGCACGGCGACAACGGCTCGACGCTCAAGGCCACCACCGTGCTGGCGATGCTCAACTGGTTGGGAATCAATCCTTCCTACTCGCGGCCGCGGGTCAGCGACGACAACCCCTACGCCGAGTCGCTCTTCCGCACCGCCAAATACCGCCCAGAGTTTTCTGCCAGCGGCTTCGAAAGCCTCGAAGCCGCACGGGCCTGGGCCGTCGACTTCGTGCGTTGGTACAACGTCGACCACAGGCACAGCGGCATTCGCTACGTCAGCCCCGAGCAGCGCCATACCGGAGCCGATCGGGCGATCCTCGAAGCTCGCCATGCCTTGTACCTCGAAGCTCGCCAACGCCACCCAGACCGCTGGTCGCGCCACACGCGAAACTGGACGCCCATTGACGCCGTCACCCTCAATCCTGAACGCGACTCCGTCGTCGCCGACCACCAACGATGGGCTAACAACCAAACGAAGGCCGCTTGAACGACGAGGCGACAACTACCTTGACACGCGCCGCTACCGAGACCGGCTTTCGAGGCACCCTCCAAGGCCACGAGAGCTCTACCTTGTCCAGCGCGGATTCTCGCGGCCTTACTCTGATGAACGAGCTCGGCGTAACGGGTCAGAACAGCGCTGCGTATAGTAGCGAAGACGATTACTCCTGTTCAACCGCGGACTTGATATCGTTCAGGTCTTGCAGGATGGCCTTTTTCACCACGCCCTTGAACAGCCCCATTGGGATCGACTTTACTCTTGCGGCGATACCTTGAGGCTCGGAAACATGAGAGCTGGTCAGCGTAGTGCCACTGCCGCTCTCTGCAATGCTCATGATGGTCAAGAATACAAATCCATCACTTTCCGCTCTGGTTTTGTAGCGCTCGTTCTCGGCAGCATCAGTGATCCACTTTTCCACGGTAGCTGGCTTGCCGAATAGCATTCGGGTCTCTCGCCACCTCAGCCCTACGAGCCCGTTTGCCGGTTTTTCGATAACCTCAATGTTTTCGATTCCGCTGATGATTTCCGAGGCGTTCTCGATGTCGGTGATCGCCACCCAGACCGCTGGTCGCGCCACACGCGAAACTGGACGCCCATTGACGCCGTCACCCTCAATCCTGAACGCGACTCCGTCGTCGCCGACCACCAACGATGGGCTAACAACCAAACGAAGGCCGCTTGAACGACGAGGCGACAACTACCTTGACACGCGCCGCTACCGAGACCGGCTTTCGAGGCACCCTCCAAGGCCACGAGAGCTCTACCTTGTCCAGCGCGGATTCTCGCGGCCTTACTCTGATGAACGAGCTCGGCGTAACGGGTCAGAACAGCGCTGCGTATAGTAGCGAAGACGATTACTCCTGTTCAACCGCGGACTTGATATCGTTCAGGTCTTGCAGGATGGCCTTTTTCACCACGCCCTTGAACAGCCCCATTGGGATCGACTTTACTCTTGCGGCGATACCTTGAGGCTCGGAAACATGAGAGCTGGTCAGCGTAGTGCCACTGCCGCTCTCTGCAATGCTCATGATGGTCAAGAATACAAATCCATCACTTTCCGCTCTGGTTTTGTAGCGCTCGTTCTCGGCAGCATCAGTGATCCACTTTTCCACGGTAGCTGGCTTGCCGAATAGCATTCGGGTCTCTCGCCACCTCAGCCCTACGAGCCCGTTTGCCGGTTTTTCGATAACCTCAATGTTTTCGATTCCGCTGATGATTTCCGAGGCGTTCTCGATGTCGGTGATCGCGGCCCAGACCGCCGCCTTGGATCCGTTGACGGTCACCTGTGCTTCAACGATCATGATGTTCCTCCCCTCATGGCCTCACTTGAGACATCGTAAGCCAGGCCAGTATCTGCGTCAACACGCCGCATAACCCAGCAATTTGTTGCTGTCAGCCAAAACCGCGCCGCTTTGTCAGATTCGGCGTCCTCGGCAGGCTGGCCCTCATCACCCCGGCCCTCTTCTCCCAGCCCTCCACCCGCCCCGCCGGGGAGAAGAGGGAGAAGTTAGCCAGAGCGTCTTTGAAAGCCCCTCTCTCCCCGGTGGGGTGGGTGGAGGGATGGGAGAGAGGGGTTGGGGAGTGAGGGGGTCAGCCCCGAAGGGGCGGCAGTCCCCGATTCCTCTCCGCCCTGTAATCCCCCCGTAAGGTTCACCCCTCTACGCTCCCCTCCGCGATTGGCTTCAGATCCAAAAAAAGGAGAGGAGAATGAGAGCTCAAAGCCGTCTTCTAGCCCTGGGATTCGTGACCCTCGGGTTGGCGCTGTTGCTCGCCGCGCCGCCCGTGGCCGCGCAGACGCCCGCCGGGTGCGCGGGCGTGACCTACGCCGACGTGGTGGCCCTCGACCAGCCGTGGCTGTGGAACCGCTACGGCGCCCTGGAGCCGCAGGGAATGATGTATGCCCTGCGGCGCGACGTGGTGCCCACCAGCGACGTCGACGGCCTGCCGGACCCCGGCGTGGCCTACACACTCGGCGCCGGCCAGGTGAAGCTGCGCAGCGACAAGCGCCCGCGCCCCCTGGTGCTGCGCGTCAACGCCGGCGACTGCCTGCACATCCATTTCACCAACCTGCTGGCGCCGGCCGTGCAGAGCGGCAAGGACGAGCAGCCGGCCACCCGCAACGCCTCCATCCATTTCGTGGGGCTGGAGGCGGTGAAGACGATCGCCGACATGGGGGCCAACGTCGGCCAGAACCCGGCGGGAGGCAACGGCATCATCGCTCCCAACGGCAACATCGACTACTGGCTGTACGCTCCCCACGAGGGGACCTACGCCTTCTACAACACCGGCGCCATGACCGGCGGCGAGGGGGACGCGGGGAGCATCTCCGCGGGGCTCTTCGGCGCCGTCAACGTGGAGCCGGCCGGCTCGGTCTGGTACCGCAGCCAGGTCACCCGCGACGACCTGAATCTGGCCCGCACCGACAAGTTCGATTCCACCGTCGACAGCTTCCCGCGGATCGACTACGCGGCCGTCTATCCGAATACCCATCGCTACGCCGGCCTGCCCGTGCTGGCGATGCTGAAGGGCAACGAGATCGTCCATTCCGATCTCACGGCGATCATCGCCGGACCGGCCGGCTCGGGGTATCTGATCCCGAACGTGGCCAGCACCAGGACCTATCCCAACCGCAACCAGCCGTTCCGGGAATTTACGATCATCTTCCACGACGAGACGGGCGCCGTGCAGGCGTTCCCGCAGTTCGAGAGCGACGATTTCAACTTCACCCTGCACAGCGTGCGCGATTCGTTCGGTGTTCGATTCGATCACCGTCAGCCAGGCCCAGTCCGAAGGGAGGGCTTCAACCAGAACAACGTCGTGCCGTCGATGGAGGTCAGCCTGCATCCGCAGCTCGTGTTCTACGACGTGCAGCGGAGCGACGGCTCGAACGTGGGCCTCAACCCGTCACAGTTCGGCAAGCAGACCGCCGCGCCGGGCGAGAAGCGCACCTACTACTGGTATGCCGGCGACGTGCAGGCGGCCACGGTGACGCCCGTCGAGTACGGCGCCACGGGCCTCACCTCGGCCGATCCGATCAAGCACAGCAACAAGGGGCTGATGGGCTCGTTGATCATCGAGCCGGCCACCGCCACCTGGGCGCTCGATCAGGATTCCAACCTGAAGACCACCCGCGCCTCGGCCACCGTCAGCTCGAGCAACAGCAGCTTCAAGCCGTTCCATGAATTCGCGTTCATCATCCAGGACGACGTCAACCTGCGGTACTCGGGAGGCAAGGCGGTGCCCAACCTGACGATCGACGACGACGCCGAGAACAGCGGCCAGAAGGCGGTCAACTACCGCGCCGAGCCGCTCTGGTACCGCGCCGGCTGGGGGCCGCAGACCCCGCTCACCGGCAACGGGCCGGGCTTCCGCACCCGCCAATTCACGCAGTTCGACCAGATCCTCCACAACGGCTGGGTCGGCGGCGATCCCGAGACGCCGGTCTTCCAGGCCCACGCCGGTGAGGACCTCCGCTTCCGCGTGGTGCACCCCTCCGGCCACACCCAGGCGCACGTCTTCGAGGCCCAGGGCCACCCCTGGCTGGAGCGGCCGTACGTCCTCGGAACGAATTCCACCCAGATCGGCACCAACTCCATCTCGGAGTGGTTCGGCACCCGCGGCGGCGTCGGCCCCACCGACCACTTCGACGGCCTCGTCCCCGACGGCGCCGGCGGTAAATTCAAGGTCACCGGGGACTACCTCTACCGCGACTACCCCGGCCCGCGCCTCGACGCCGGCATCTGGGGTCTGCTGAGGATCATTCCCTAGGGGGCCCCCTCCATCTCCTTGCTCTCCTTGCGGTTTTCCCGGCGGCCGGCTCCTCACCGGCCGCTTTCTTTTTCGCAGCGGAGCGATCCCGAACTGGACCAGGCGCTCGTTCCGCGGGCCGAGCGTGCCCCGCACGATCGACCGCATCCGGATCGCCGTCTCCTTCCCCCGCGCCGTCTCCTCGTGGAGCCGCTGCGTGGTCTCCTGGCGGAGCCCGGCGAGCTCGTTCTGGCGGCCTTTAAGCTCGCGCGCCCCGGCCAGCAGCCGCGCCAGGATCTCGATGTCCTCCGCGACGTCCGGCAGCAGATCGGGGCTCCGCCGGACGGCGTCGAGGAGCTCGGCCCAATCGGCCAGGATGTCCGCGTGTGAGTTGATTCTGCCCATGGCTGCTCCCTCCGTGTGACCTTGATAGATTCAAAACCGCTAGTTTCGACTCAGAGTGTAGGTAGGCGGAACACGGTTGTCAAGGGGGGTGTTTGTAGGGGCGGCCCTGTGTGGCCGCCCTGGGTGGGTGGGGTCCGGTCTCCCAGGGCGGCCACACAGGGCCGCCCCTACAGAAAGGCGGCACGCCCGGGATTCGGCGTGAGCGGCTCGCCTTCCGGCGTGCGCCGTCCCCGCCGCGAGGCGGACGGTCCGCCCCGGAAGGCGGACCGCTCCGCATCCGGCGGGTCCGGCGCACGCCGCGGGGCGGGGGACGCAATCTCTGGCGTGGCTCACCCACGCCGGGGTGTAGGCGGGCCGCCTCGCGGCGTGGCTCCTCCCGCCCCATTTGCGATACCATCCCCTCCCGTGCAAAACCTCCGCGATCTGCTGTCTAGAATTGCCGACCGGGACGCGAAGCGGTCCGAAGCGACAGTGCAAGCCGACGTCCGCACGCTTCTCCTGGAGGCGCCCTTCCAGCTTTCCGAGGACGACCTGCGCGAGGTCCATCTGGAGTCGCCCGCGGGCGAGCGCCGCCGCATCGACGTCGAGACGGGCACCACCGTCATCGAGGTCAAGCGCGACCTCCGGCGCACCGGCGTGCTCGCCGATGCCGTCAAACAGCTCACCGGCTACGTGGAGGCCCGCGAAGCAGAGATGAAACGGCGCTATGTCGGCGTGATCACCGACGGCGCGGAGTGGCGCTGCTTCCAACTCACCCCGGACGGTCTCCAAGAGGCCTCCACCTTCACCCTCCGCAAAGACAAGCCGGATTCCGACGGCCTGGTCGTCTGGCTCGAAGGCGTCCTCGCCACCGCACAGCAGATCCCCCCGGTTCCCAAGGAGATCACCCTGCGGCTCGGCGTCGGCAGCAGCGCCCACGCGCTCGACACCACGAGCCTGCGCGCCCTCTACGCGGCGCACAAAGACCACCCCTCGGTGCGCATGAAGAGGCAGCTCTGGGCGCGCCTCCTCACCACCGCTCTCGGCTCGCAATTCCCGGACACCGACGAGCTTTTCGTGGAGCACACACTCCTCGTCAATACCGCGGAGATCATCGCCCACGCCGTGCTAGGCCTGGACCCCGCCCTGTTGCCACCGGCCATCCTGCTCTCCGGCTCTCAATTCGCCGAGCACGGCCTGCACGGCGTCGTCGAGCCCGACTTCTTCGACTGGGTGGTCTTCGTGCCGCGCGGCGAGACGTTTGTCCGCACGCTCGCCCGCCGCCTCTCGCGGTTCGATTGGCGCGCCGTCGAGCACGACGTCCTCAAGGTCCTCTATGAGTCGGTGATCCCAGCCGAGACGCGCAAGAAGCTGGGGGAGTACTACACGCCCGACTGGCTGGCCGAGCGCATGGTCGAAGACACCGTCCGCGAGCCGCTCGCCGAGCGCGTGCTCGATCCCGCCTGCGGCTCCGGAACGTTCCTCTTCCACGCCGTGCGGCGCTACCTCCAGGCCGCGGACGCCGCCGGCCTGCCCGTGCAAGAAGCCCTGACCGGCGTTACC
>QHVW01000089.1 GCA_003223675.1 Acidobacteriota bacterium | reverse complement strand
CGATCCGGTTGCTGATACGGCTGAGCTGGTCAAGAAACATGGCTCTGGCTCCCCCGTCGCAAACGCTTCAGATAGCTGTTGAGAAGGAATGCCTTCCGGGCCTTCGCCTCGACCTCCCCCCCCTCCTCCCCCGGCTCGTAGCCGGCCAGCAGGTCGCGCGCCATGAGCGGGCGCTGCCGCGTGGCGAGCTCGGCCAGCGCCTCGCGCGCCGCGGCGTTGTCCGGCTCCCGGCGGAGGACCTCCTCGAAAATCCGCCTCGCCTCGCCGGGGTGGTCCTGCCGGAGGTAGAGCTCGCCCAGGGTCACCGTGGCGACCGGCCCGGCGGCCGGAGGCGGCGGGGGCTCCGGCGCGGCCTGAGCCGGCGCGGCCTGAGCCGGCGCGGCCTGAGCCGGCGCGGCCTCCAGGACCGCGGGCTCGGGAGCGATCTCGGGGAAGACCGGCTCCGGCTCCACGGCCGCCCAGGGGGTCGGCTCCTCGATCTCGAAGACCGGCGCCTCCGGCTCCGGCTCGCGGGCGGGAGCCGCCACGGGCGCGGGCTCCTCGACCACCTCCCAGGAGAATCCGGTCACCACCGCCCCGGGCTCCGCCGCGGCCGGCTCCTCCAGGGCGGGCGCCATGTCCTCCAGAGGATGGAGCGGCTCCGCCAGCTCGACCGCGCTCTCCTCATGGAAAGCCAGCGGCTGGGGCTCCGGCTCGGGCTCCACGGCCGGGAACGGCTCCGGCTCCAGGACGGCGGGGGCCGCCACGGCGGCCGGAGCTGGAGACGGCGGCGGCGCGGGCGCCACGGCGGCCTCGGCCGTGAGATCGAAGACGAAGAGACCCTCGGCAGCCAGGGCGCGCAGGTACCGGCTCCGGCTCTCCCGCGAAGCGAGGCCGGGGAAGATGACGCCCTCCGGCTCCGGCTCCTCCTCCAACTCGGCCACGGCCACGGCGGCGGGAGCGGCGGCGGACGCCGTGGCGGCGGGGACCGGAGCGGGAGCCGCCGGAGCGGGAGGCGTCCAGAGATCCCCGAACGGCTCGTCCGCCAGCGGGATGGCCACCGGGCGCGAGATCCGCGCCGCCGGCAGGCCGAGATCGAAGATGTCCTCTCCGCCTGCGGCGGCCCTGGCGGCGGCCCTGGCGGGTGCCGCGGCCTCCGGACGGGGCGGTGCCGGCGGCGGCGCCAGATCCGGGAAAGGAGGGTCCGACGTCGGGGGGGGCTGTGGGGGTTGTTCCATCGCGCGGAGCCTCCGGCGCAGCTCTTCGATTTCGGGATCGCTGCCGTTCAGCAGAGTGTAGAGGTCGAGCCGTTCGCGGGCCCGGTCCGGCTCGCTGGTGTCGAGATAGGCCCGCACCAGCAGCTTGTTGGCCACCATCTGGGTGGCGTCCTGCTTGACCACGCGCTCCAGCACCGCGCGGGCCGGCTCGGGCTCCCCCAGCTCCAGGTGGCACCGCCCCTTGGCCACCAGGGCGGAGAGGTATCCGGGATGCTCCTTGAGCCCGCGGTCCAGCACCTCCAGCGCCTCCTTGACCCGCCCCTGATGGCGGTACTCCTCCGCGAGCTGGAGGAAAACGCGGGAGGTCGGGTCAGATTCCCAGCGGCTCTTGAGCTGGGTGAGACGGTCGGAAAACGCGCCGTCGCTCATTCCGAGGACACCTCATCTGGAGCTTGGACACGCGGGAACCGGGCGGGAGGCATCGTGAGGAACGGCAAAGTGGCCGCATTATAGCAGGCTGCGGAATCTGAAGGCGGCACAAGATTTCCGCAATCCTCGCCGCCGCCGGTCCCTGAAAGTCGATCAGCGGCCGGAGTTTGTTCCGGGGCTCTCCGCCGGGCATCCTGCACACTACACCCGAAGCCGGAAGCTCCCTGGACGCAGCGGCCAATCCCGGTCCGCCCGAGCGCGCCTCGGAGCGAGGAGGGAATTCATGTTGTCGAAGAGAGGAACCCATCGGATCGTGATCGCGCTCGTCCTCGCGGCGGCGCTCCTGGCCCCGGCGGCCTCGCTCGCCGCCGGGCCGTCCGGACCCGCGTCCCCCTGGCGTCTGGGCCTGGATACCCTCTGGGCCTGGGCCCACGCCTGGCTCGGGCTCCCCGGCGCGGCGACCGGCTCAGCCCCCAAGCCCGTGAGCCGGAAAACGGCGTGCGATGGAGGAGGCAGTATCGATCCGGACGGCCATACGGTCTGCCAGCCCGCGGCCGGCAGGAACAGCGACGGAGGCTCATCGATCGACCCCGACGGAAGGAACAGCGACGGAGGTTTGCAGATCGACCCCAACGGCTAGCAGTCCGGATTCTCGGGGCGGTATGCGCCGCCCCGGTGTTTCGGAAAGGGAGTATACGTTCCCCTCCGGTTGTGCAACAATATCGCAATCTTGCCGTGATTTCTCGGAGAGGGGGAACCGTGACGCATCTGGACGAAAGCGAGGTCGAGCGCTTCCTCGGTGGCGACCTCCCGCCGGACGAGCAGAGGAAGGTGGTGCGCCATCTCCTGAAGGATTGCGAGCCCTGCCGTGCGAAGCTGGCCTCGCTCAGCGAGGTGCTCTTCCGGGCCGAAGATCTGAAGGAGGACGCTCGGGGTATCCAGTCGTTCTCCTATGACGCCGCGCTCGCCCGGGCCGCCAACCGGGCCCATCTCTATCAGGCCCGGCACCGGAAGGAACGCGAGCTTCTGGAGCAGGCTCTCGATACCGCCCCTCCCGACGCCAAAGAGGGCGAGGAGGTCTACTGGCGGCCGTTCGAGGCTCTCCGGGGGTGGTCTCGCGTGGAGGCGCTGCTGCGGTTGAGCTTCGAGGAGCGGTACCGCGATCCCCGGCGGATGCTGCTGCTCGCCCTCGCCGCCCGGCTGGCGGCCGAGAAGTTGAGCCCGGCAGAGCTTGGCCCGGGCCTGGTTGCCGACTTCCAGGCCCGGGCCTGGGCCGAGGTCGGGAATGCCTATCGGGTCAACGAGCAGTTCGATTTTGCCGAAGCCACCCTCGCCCACGCAGAGAGCTTGTTCGAGGAAGGGACGGGAGACATCCTGCTCCTCGCCCGGCTGGCTGACATTAAAGCCTCTCTGCGCATCGACCAGAGGCGGCTCGATGAAGCCATTGACCTACTTGAGGTGGCTTACGACCTGTATTACTGGGCAGGAGACCTCCATCTCGCCAATAGGGCTCGCATCAAAAGGGGAATTACCACACACTACACGGGTGATCCCCAAGAAGCGATCTCTCTCCTTCGGCAAGGGCTGAAGCTGATTGATTCCACAAGAGATCCCCAACTCGCGGCGACCGGATGCCAAAGCCTCATCCATGCCTTAGCGGACTGCGGCGATTTCCAGGAAGCCGGGCGACTGCTCCTGAGCGCCGGCCTGCGGCAGGCTTTTGTAGAGGATCCGCTCAATCTCCTGAAGCTTCGCTGGATGGAGGGCAAGGTCCTCGCCGGCCTCGGCAAGCTGGGACGGGCCGAACGGACGTTCGAGCAGGTGAGGGAGGAGTTTCTCTTGCGCGAGCGGGAGTACGACACGGCCCTGGTGGGCCTGGAACTCGCCGCGGTCTGGCTGCGGCAGGGGAAGACGGCGCAGGTGCGAGGGCTGGCCGAAGAGACCTATGAGATCCTGCGCGACCTCGGCGTCCACCAAGAGGCGTTCAGGGCCGTCCTCTTCCTCCGCGAGGCTTGCCGCCGGCAGGCGGTGACGGTGAGCCTTCTCCGGAAGGTCCATGGCTTTCTGGTCCGTCTGGAGTGGAATCCACAGCTTCGCTTTGAGCCTTGAGGGCCCCGCGCGCCTTCTCCAGCAGATCCCGCGTCGAGCCCAGGGCCGTCATCCGCCCAGGATAGGCGAGGTAGAAAAACTCCCCCGGATGCATGCCGAGGGCCTCTCCGAGACGGAGGAGATGAGCCACCTCCAGCCGGATCTCGCCGCGAAAGATCCCGGCGAGCTCCTCCGGGCTCAGCCCCGCCCCCACGGCGACCTCCTCGGCCGGACGGCCCGCCAGCTCGACGAGCGACCCGATCAGCCTCGCCAGCCGGCGCGTTTCCTTCTCATAGGGATCGGCCACGGGGAAAGTATAACGACATTCCGCGACGATCTTCGAGAGAAAGCGCCGGATGTTCCCGATGGGCGTGCAGCGGGTGCCCGAGAAGGGCGGCTCCCGGTGCGTCCGAAAACAAGAGGGGCGCGGCTTCGTGCCGCGCCCCCCGAGAAACGGCCGGCCGGACCGCCTAACTGCCGCTCGATCCTCCCGTGCCGACCGGGACCTTGATCTGCGTCGTCACCGCCGAGGATTGATTGTTCGTGTCGAGGACGATCAGCCGGACGACATAATTCCCATTCGCCAGATAGAGATGGACCGGATTCGGGTCGGTCGAGGTGTTGTTGACGCCGCTGGCGGAATCGCCGAAGTTCCAGGAGTAGGAGAGCGCGCCCTGGCCGCCGGTCGAGGTGCTGGTGAAATCGACCGTCTGATCCGTCGAGCCCTGGGTGTAGTTGAAGGAGGCGTGCGGAGGACCACCCTGAATGTGGATGGTCGCCGTGTCGCTCAGCAGTGAGGTGCCGCCGGAGCTCCCGCTCCCGCCGCCGACCGTCTGCGCCGTCACCATCACGCTCGAGACGTTGCCCTGCAGGTCGGCCGCCGTCAAGGTGAGCTTGTCGTGGGCCTCCCCGCTGGCGTCGGTGGTGACGATCCCACCCCGTGAATTCAGGGTCCCATAGTCGGCGGTGAAGTTCACGCCCTGATTGACCAGCGGTGCGCCGCTGGCATCCCGGACGATCGCCAGGAGACGGACCGTCCCACCCGAGATGGTCAAGGTGGTGGGGGTCGGCTGCAGAACGATCGAGCCGGCGACTGAGCCGACCTCGATCTGGAGCGACGCGCTGCCGGTCCCCGAGCCGCTGCCGGAGCCCCCGGTCGAGCCGCCGCTGCCGCCGCTGCCCCCGGTCGAGCCGCCGCTGCTGGTCGAGCCCGAGAGCGACGCCGTGATCATCGCGGTGCCGAGCCGGCCGTCCGACTGGAAGACCGCCGTGGCCGTCCCAGTCCGGTCGGTGGTCACGATCGCCGGGAGCGTGCCCAGCGTGGCGCTCAAATGGACCTCGGTGCCCGGGTTCAAGGGGTTGCCGTCCGGCTTGCGCCCGACGACGGTGATCGTGGACTGGCCGTTCAGCGCGATCCGCGTGGGGCTGGCGCTGACCGCCAGGATCGAGCCCGTGGGAGCCA
>QHVW01000088.1 GCA_003223675.1 Acidobacteriota bacterium | reverse complement strand
TGACCGTCTCGCTGGTAAACGACGGCAAGGTGCTGGTGGGGGAGAACGTTCCGCCCAAGCCGGGGCCCGCCACGACGTTCGCCTATGAGGGGAACCGGTGGCTGGTCAAGGTGGGGGACAAGACCGTCGCCTCCGGGATCTTCAAGGTCGACGCGACCAAGATGCCGAAGGAGATCGACATCCTGGACGAATCGGGGATGAAAAACGGCCAGACCAAGCTCGGCATCTACGAGCTCGACGGCGACACCTATCGCTACTGCCTGGCGCCCGCCGGGAAGCCCCGGCCGCCGGCATTCTCGAGCCCTGAGGGGAACGGATACTCTCTGGGGGTGAGCAGGCGCGAGAAGATTTGAGGGGTGAGGCGTTGGCAGAGCGTCACATCGTGTGGTATCCTCCGTAAGTGCCGTGGCACGAGAGGGAGGAACGCCGATGCCCAAACACGCGACTACCTTTATCAGAACCAGCGAAGCAGAGCGGGAGCGACAGCTGAACGATCTGGCGCCTCCTGAGGAGATGGAGCGCCGCAGGGAGTTTTTGGCTTGGTTTCGGGCTCAAATGGACAAGCCTGCCACGGAGGAAGACTTGAAGATCTGGCGGGAGTTTGCGGCGGATCTTGAAAAAGACCGCTCGAATTTCCACTGGTGATATGCCACAGATTCTTCTGCTGGACAACAACATCCTGTCGAAGGTCCTGCGGCCGGAGGTGGTCGACAATAAGCCGGTTGTCGATGCGATCTCTCGTCTCCAGGAGAATCTCCAGTTCCGGGTTTATGTACCCGAGATTGTTGATTACGAGCTTCGCCGCAAGCTCCTTCACCTCGGACACTATCGGCCTCAGGCGAGGAAGTGGGCTCGGGAGGCTCTCTCCCGCCTGGACAGGTGGGTCTCGATGGGATACATCCCCCTCACGACGAAGTCCATGAGGTTGGCGGCCGACATCTGGGCCCAGACCCGGGGGACCGGGCAGTTGCGGGGCCCGGAAGACCGCCTGGATGTGGACGTCATCCTGGCGGCCCAGGCGCGGCAGGCGGGCGGATACATCCTCACCACGAACGAGAAGCACTTCCGGAGCATCGCTGACGTCTTCGACTGGAAGACCGTTCCGGACGCCTGATCCCTTCGGCTGTTTTCTCCCTCTTCTCCCGGCGGACGGGGGGGCCGGGAGAAGAGGGCCGGGGTGATGAGGGACAACCTGCCGAGGAGGCCAAACCTGGCGGCGCCCTCTCTGGACTTTCGGCCGGGGAGCCCTTAGTCTTCGCGGCGCCATGGGAATCCTCAAGGGACTGCTCGACTTCGTCCTGCACCTGGACAAGCACCTGAGCCCGATCATCCACGAGTACGGGGCCTGGACGTACCTGCTGCTCTTCGCGATCGTCTTCTGCGAGACGGGTCTGGTGGTGACCCCCTTCCTCCCCGGCGACTCGCTGCTGTTCGCGGCGGGGGCCTTCGCGGCCAACGGCTCCCTCTCGGTGTGGGCCCTGGCCGGCGCCCTGATCGCCGCCGCCATCCTGGGGGACACGGCCAACTACTGGATCGGCCACTTCCTGGGGCACCGGCTGCTCAATTCGCCGCGGCGGATCGTCAAGCCGGAGCACATCGCCTACACCCACGAGTTCTTCGAGAAGTACGGCGGCAAGACGATCATCATCGCCCGTTTCGTCCCCATCGTGCGCACCTTCGCGCCGTTCGTGGCCGGGCTCGGGAGCATGGGCTACGGCCGGTTCATGAGCTACAACGCGGTCGGCGGCACGGCCTGGGTGCTGCTCTGCACCTTCGCGGGGTACTGGTTCGGCAACCTCCCGTTCGTGCAGAAGAACTTCTCGCTGGTGGTGCTGATGATCATCGTCCTCTCGCTGCTGCCCGGCCTCTGGGAGGTCTGGCAGGCGCGCCGGCGGGCCCGGGGGTTGGCAAGCTGAGCCTATTCGTGAGATACTATGAATGCGCCCGCCTCCTGGCGGGCGCAAATGTGAAGTGGCTCTGACCTACGAGCCCGAGCGGCGGCCTCGCCGGCAAGTCCCCGTTCCATACCTCTTTTCGCCGGAGACGTCTAAAGCGGCGCCACGCCCTTACGCTACGGTGTGTGCGCCCTGGAAGGATTGCGACGCTTGAGCAATTTCTCGGATTTCGGCCTTCACCCCGACCTCCTCCGTGGCATTGAGACCCTGGGCTTCGAGCAGCCCACTCCCATTCAACAGGACGCCATCCCCCCCGCCCTCCTCGGCAACGACGTCCTCGCCTGCGCCATGACGGGCAGCGGCAAGACGGCGGCCTTCCTGCTGCCGATCCTCCAGCGGCTGCTGGACAAGCCCCGCGGCACCACCCGCGCGCTCGTCCTCGCTCCCACCCGCGAGCTCGCCGCGCAGATCGTCGAGCACATGCAGGCCTTCGCCAAATTCACCGACATCAAGGGCGCGGCCGTCTTCGGCGGCGTGGCCATGGGACCCCAGGAGAAGGCCTTCCGCAAGGGGGTGGACGTCCTGGTGGCGACCCCGGGCCGGCTCCTCGACCATTTCCAGAACGACTACGCGAAGCTCGACGGCCTGGAGGTCCTGGTCCTCGACGAGGCCGACCGCATGCTCGACATGGGCTTCCTGCCGGACGTCCGGCGGGTGCTCCAGCACCTCCCCCGGCCCGAGCAGACGCTCTTCTTCTCGGCCACCCTGCCGCCGCCCATCGTCGAGCTGTCGGAGGAGATGCTGCGCGAGCCGGCCCGCCTCAACGTCGAGCGCAAGGCGGCCCCGGCGACCGGCATCACGCAGGCGGTCTATCCGGTGCCGGAGGATCTGAAGCCCTACCTTCTGGTGGAGCTGCTGCGCCGGGGGGACATCAAGAACGTGCTCGTCTTCACCCGCACCAAGCACCGGGCGAACCGCCTCGCCGAATTTCTGGACCAGCAACGCGTCTCCTGCGACCGCATCCACGGCAACCGCAGCCAGGCGCAACGCACGGACGCCCTCTCCCGCTTCAAGAACGGCGACCTCCAGGTGCTGGTGGCGACCGACATCGCCGCCCGCGGGATCGACGTCGAGGCCCTGTCGCACGTCATCAACTTCGACGTCCCCAACATCCCCGAGGACTACATCCACCGGGTCGGCCGCACCGCCCGGGCGGAGATGGTGGGAGACGCCTTCACCTTCGTCTCCGAGGGGGAGCAGGAGGAGCTGCAGGCCATCGAGCGCGCGGTCGGCTCCCGTCTCCCCCGCCGGATGGTCGAGGGGTTCGACTATCAGGCGAAGCCGCCGGAGCGCTTCGAGATCCCGCTCCAGGAACGGATCGCCGCCATCCGCACCCGCCGCGCCGAGGAGCGCGCCCGGGCCAAGGCCAAGGCGGAGAAGAAGGCCCAGCGCGAGGCCGAGGAGAAGGCCCGCCTGGAGGAGAAGGCCCGCCGCCGGACCGAGGGCCGGCCGGCCGAGCGCCAGCCCCGCCAGCAGCCTCAGCAGCAGCAGGGGAAGCAGCGCTCCGGACAGCCGCGGAACGACGGCCCTCTGCCGGAGCGGGGGAACCGGGCGGCCGAGGCGCCGACGCATCTCGGCCGCCAGCATCAGCCGCGCCGGAAGGACTTCCAGCGGCGCGGCCGCCATCCGGTCCCCGAGCCGGTGGTGCAGCGCGAGGTCGATCCCACGACCAAGCCCACGGAAGAGCGGCTGACGCAGATCCGCTCCGCCTTCTCGCCGGCCCGCTTCAACCGGTTCCGCCGGTAGACCGTTCAGACGCCGGCGTCCGTCAGGGCGCCGGCTTCATCTGCTGCAGCTTGATCCTGTAGGTGTCCCCCGTGCAGTCGATCGTCACCCGGTCGACGCGTTGCGGGTTGAAGGTCTGGACGCCCTGCCTGCAATGGCCATCGGCCGTCACCTTGACGGAATCGATGTTGGCGGGCATCACACCTACGTGGGTCTCGCCCGCCGCGAGCTTGACGGGCGCGACGCCGCCGCCGCTCCAGAGGATCGCCACCGTCACCTGGCTATCCGATGCGTTCAGGACCGTGATCGAGTGGTCCCTCGAGCCGGTGTCGATGGCGCCCGCGGCGGTGGCGAGCAGGAGCATGAGGACGGGTACTATTCCGAGCTTCTTCATTGTGTTCTCCTTGTCTCCAGGCTGATGTATGGGGCAAACGCGCATGGCATCCGCCAGCAACCAGGACACCCCATTTCTCTATCAAGATGGATGCCTACTGGCGGTCAACAAGCCCGCGGGCCTCGCCGTCCACCGCGGGATGGCCCAAGACCGCACCTTCGCGCTGCAGCTCGTCCGCGACCAGGCGGGCCAGCACGTCCACGCCGTCCACCGGCTCGACCGGGCCACCAGCGGCGTCCTCCTCTTCGCCCTCGATCCGGAGACCGCCGGCCGGATGCAGGAGCGATTCGCGGAGGGGCGAGTCGAGAAGCGCTATCTGGCCCTGGTGCGCGGCATCCCGCCGGAGTCGGGGGTGATCGACCATCCCATTCCTCGCGACGTGGGCGGTCCGCGGGTGCCGGCGGTGACCGAATTCCGCCGCCTCGCCGTTTTCGAGCGCTACGCCCTGGTGGAGGCCCGGCCGTGCACCGGCCGTCGGCACCAGATCCGCCGCCACCTCAAGCACCTCAGCCATCCGCTGATCGGCGACGTGCGCTACGGCAAGGGGGAGCACAACCGCCTCTTCCGCGAGCGCTTCGGGCTCCACCGGCTGGCCCTGCACGCCCTGGAGCTGGCCTTCGCGCACCCGGAGACGAGCGAGCGGTTGAGGATCGTGGCGCCGGTGCCGGAGGACTTGGCGGGGCCGTTGCGGGCGATGGGGATGGAGGGGGTGTGGACCTGAGCTCAGGTTTCTTTCAGGAGCAAGGAGCGAATCTCTGCTTCCAAGTCAGGCGCTTCCAAGGTCGCCGTTTTCCAGACGATTACCAGATCGACTCCTAAATAGTCATGAATTAGCTTGTCGCGCATGCCAGCCATGTCTTTCCAGGGCAGGTTGGGATAGCGATCCCTCAGCTCCGCTGGCAGCCGCTTGGTCGCTTCACCGACGATTTCCAGGGCACGAACCACGGCGAAGTTGGTCTTCTTG
>QHVW01000087.1 GCA_003223675.1 Acidobacteriota bacterium | reverse complement strand
GTATTTCGTGTAGGTATCGAGGATCTGCTGGCGCGAGTGGGCGTGCAGCTTGGGGTCCTTCTCGATGGCCGCCCGCAGGCTCTTGAGATCGCTGAAGCCGAGCCTCTTCGCGACCTGCGTCATCTCACCCTCGATGCGCGCCACCTCGCGCAGCCCGAGTTGGTGGATCTGCTCGGGGGTGAGGTCGGAGGTCGTCATCTGTTTGACCTGCCAGGCGTAGCGGGCCTCGCCGTCGGGCAGCGACCACATGCCGGGCTCGGTGCGGCCCTTGGGGGCGTACTCCTCGCGGACGAATTTGGCGAATTTGACGTAGGCCGGGAGGAGTGAGTCGCGGATGGCCGCCAGCATCTGCTCCCGGATGCGCGCCCGCTCCGCCTCCGGGATCTCCTTGGGAAGCTTGTCGAGCGGCGCGGCGAAGGGGGACTTCTCGGGCGGCGTCGCGGCGATCTTCTCGGACTGCGTGACGACCTTCGCGAGCAGGAACTTCGGCGGCATCAGGCCGGCGGCCATGCCGGTCCGCATGTGCTCCATCGTCTGGTCGAACGCCACCGGCAGCTTCCTGTAGCGGGTGATCAGGTCGTCGTAGTCCTTGACCGTGGTGAAGGTGAGCAGCGACGGGAATTGCGGCGCCTGGAGATGGAGGCCGGAGATCTGGTTGACCGGCATCAGCCAGCCCTTGAATTTGAACCCTTCGATCCGCTCCTTGAGGGCGCGCACCATCAGCGCCTGATTGAGCCTCTCCTGCTCGGGGAAGCCGGTGGTGTCGATCGCCTCGAAGCGCCGCAGAAACTCGCGCGCCTTGGCCTGGTTGGCGTCGAGGGTGGCCTGGGAGTAATCGGAGATCTGGTCGTTCCAGCGCTTGTCGCCCAGGATGGACGCGAATTCCGGCGAATGGGAGAGGACGTACTCCCACTGCTCGGCGAGGAGCTTGCTCAGGGCGTCGCGCCGCGCCTGGAGGTCGTCGGCTTCATGCGGGATCTCCTTTCATCGGCAAACCCCCTATACGGCGAAAGCGGTCTCCAGGTTACTTCGGACCCCTGACAAACGTCACCCTTCATTCCTGACATTCCGGCCTGGAGCCCGGTCCCCCTCTGCTACAGACTGTGCGCTGAAGGAGGGAAACGAGCCATGATCCGATACAAGCATCTCCTGCTCTCAGGGCTGTTGCTGGCCGGGAGCTTCGCCGCCGCGGCGCAGGTGAAAGAGGCGCCGCGGACGGTCGTCATCACCCACGTCCGCATCTTCGACGGCACCCGCGTGATCCCCGACGGGACCGTGGTCCTCCAGGACGGCAAGATCGCCGCCGTCGGCGAGCGTGTCGCGAGCCCCGGCAACGTCCAGGAAACGATCGACGGCAGGGGCCAGACGCTCCTGCCCGGCTTCATCGACGGCCACACCCACACCTGGGGGGACGCCCTGGAGCGCGCGCTGGTGTTCGGCGTCACCACCGAGCTCGACATGTTCACCGCGCCGCCGTTCGCCAGACAGATGCGCGAGGAGCAGGCGAAGACCGGCGCTCCCGGCCGGGCCGACCTCTACAGCGCCGGCTACCTCGCCACCGCTCCCGGCGGCCACGGCACCGAGTACGGCATGCCCGTGCCGACGCTCAACCATCCGGAGGAGGCGCAAGCCTGGGTGGACGCCCGCGTGGCCGAAGGGTCGGACTACATCAAGATCATCCTGGAGGACGGCTCCCCCTACGGCCGCAAGATCCCGACGCTCGACCCGGCGACCCTCAAGGCCGTGGTCATGGCGGCGCATAAGGACGGCAAGCTGGCGGTGGTCCACGTCAGCACCGAGGACGCCGCCAAGGAGGCGATCGAGGCGGGGGCCGACGGCCTCGTCCACATCTTCACCGACCGGGCTCCGGAGCCGGGCTTCGCGGATCTGGTCAAGAAACACAAAGCGTTCGTGACTCCGACGCTCACCGTGGTCGAGAGCACCACCGGGACCCCCAGCGGCAAGGCGCTGGCGGACGATCCGCGCCTCGCGCCCTACCTCAAGACAGATGAGGCGACCAATCTCCGCCGGGGGTTCCCGATGCACAAGCTCAATTTCCAGAACGCGCTGGAGGCGGTCCGCCAGCTCGCCAAAGCGGGGGTGCCCATCCTCGCCGGCACCGACGCGCCCAATCCCGGCACGGCGCACGGCGCGAGCCTCCATCGCGAGCTCGAGCTGCTGGTCTCGGCGGGGCTCTCCCCCACCGCGGCGCTGGCGGCGGCCACCTCCACCCCGGCGCGCATCTTCGGCCTCCAGGACCGCGGGCGGATCGCCCCGGGCCTGCGCGCCGACCTGGTGCTGGTGAAGGGGGACCCCACGACGGACATCACCGCCACCCGCGACATCCAGCGGATCTGGAAGGCGGGCCACGAGGTGCCCCGTCCGAAGCCCGAGCGGAAGGCGGCCGCGGCGGCTCCCGCGCCCCAGGCTCCGGCCTCGGGCGAGATCAGCACCTTCGAGGACGGCACCTTCGGCGTCACCTTCGGCAACCCCTGGACGGACTCCACCGACCAGCTCGCCGGCGGCACGTCGGTCGTCAAGAAGGAGGTCGTGGACGGCGGCGCCAACGGCAGCCGGAGGTCGCTCGCGATCACGGGCGAGGTCAAGCAGGGGTTCGCCTACCCCTGGTCAGGCGTGATGTTCCTCCCTGGAGCCACACCGATGGCCCCGGTCGACCTCTCGAAATTCGGCGCCATCTCCTTCGACGTCAAAGGGGAAGCTGGGGCCACCTATCAATTCATGATTTTCGCCACCCACCTGGGCCGCATGCCGGTGCAGAGGGCCTTCACCGCCGGCCCGGACTGGCGGCACCTCCGCTTCACCTTCGTCGACCTCGGCGTCGACGGCACCGATCTGATGGGTTTCTTCGTGGGGGGAGGGCCGGCCCTGGGGCCGTTCCGGTTGCAGATCGACGAGGTGAGGCTGGAGGTGAAGTAGGCATTATACGGGCATCAGGGCTTCACCATGACCTTGATCGACTCGCGCTCGTTCATCGCCCGGTAGCCGTCCGGAACCTCGTCGAGGCTGACGACCCGGTCGAAGACGCGGCCGGGCTCGATGCGGCCTTCGAGGATGTCCGGGAGCAACTCCTCGATATACGCGCGGACCGGGGCCGGGCCGCCGCCGATGGTGAGGTTGTTGTAGAACGCCGGCTCCGAAGCAGGTATCGCTGCGTAATGGGGGACTCCCACTCGGCCCACGGCGCCACCCGGACGAGCGATGCCGATCGCGGTGAGCATGGCCTGGTCGGTGCCGACGCACTCGAGGATCGAGTGGACGCCGAAGCCGCCGGTCAGCTCGCGCACCCGCTCGACCGCCTCCTCGCCACGCTCGCTCACGACGTCCGTTGCGCCGAGCTCCCTCGCCAGCACGGTCCGGTCGGCATGGCGGCCCAGGATGACGATCCGCTCGGAGCCAAGGCGCCGGGCGGCGATGACGCCGCACAGGCCGACGGCGCCGTCCCCGACGACGGCCACGGTCTTGCTAGGGCCGGCCTTGGCGGCCAGGGCCGCATGATGGCCTGTCCCCATCACGTCGGAGAGCGTGAGCAGCGACGGCATCAGCGCGTCGTCCGCGCCGGCCGGCAGGACGAAGAGCGTGCCATCGGCTTGAGGGACGCGCACCGCTTCGGCTTGGGCTCCAGGAACCTCCTCCGAGCCAAAGAACCCTCCGTGGACGCACGACGTCTGCAGCCCCTCGTGGCAGAAGATACAGGTACCGTCGGAGAAGGCGAACGGCATCACGACCACGTCGCCGGCCTTCAGGGTATGGACGTCGGCGCCGACGGCGTCGACGACGCCGATCGCCTCGTGGCCCATGGGCCGGCCGGTCCCGGCCGGCTCCATCAGGTTGTACGGCCAGAGATCGCTGCCACAGATGCAGGCGCGGCTGACCGTAATGAGCGCGTCGGTCGGTTCGATCAGGCGGGCGTCGGGGACGGTCTCGATCCGGACGTCCCCGGCGCCGTACATGATGGTTGCACGCATGATGGACTACCTTTCTCTTCCGTTCACATTGTGTATCCCGGCTTCCCGGTACTGCTCGTCGCTGACTTTTTCCAGCCAGTCCACGGGCTTGCCGTCGAGCCGTTCCTGAATGGCGATGTGGGTCATAGCGGTGGTTGGCGCGGCGCCGTGCCAGTGCTTCTCCCCGGGCGGGAACCAGACCACGTCCCCGGGCCGGATCTCCTCGATCGGCCCTCCCCAGCGCTGCGCGAGGCCACTGCCGGCCGTCACGATCAGGGTCTGGCCCAGCGGATGGGTGTGCCATGCCGTCCGGGCGCCCGGCTCGAACGTGACGCTCGCTCCGGCCACGCGCGCCGGATCGGGCGCCTGGAACAGAGGGTCGATGCGCACCGTGCCGGTGAAGTACTCGTCGGGTCCTTTGCCGGAGGGCTGTGAGCCAACTCTCTTGATGTCCATGGAAGCTCCTTCCTTCGGGAGGGACTGCCGGCTCTTGCGAGCCGCGATGTAGGCTCTCAGAGTAGTAGCAAACCGCGAGCCTGAGTAGACGGCGTCCTCTCCGCGTTCTGGCCGTGGCGGAGGAGGCCCGTTCCCCGGCCGTCACTTCCACATCCGCGGGTCATACGAGAACGGCTCGGCCTCGCGGATGTGGATCTTCGCGAAATCGGGGTGGGCGGGGTTGAGCAGGACGTTCATCTCGTGCGGGATCACCGACGAGGGAACCAGGAGGACGGCGGTGCGTCCGGAGCGCACCCAGCCGGTCCCCAGATCCCGCAGCTTTTCGGGCGCCGGATAGGTGCGCCAGCTCGCCGGCAGGGCCTCGACCTCCAGCGTCTCGGCGTCCAGGCCGCCAGGGAGGTCGGCGGCCACGTCCACCAGGTCCGGCGGCGCCAGGCCGGGCTCCACGTGGACGAAGTATTCGATCGCGGCGAGGGACAGGGTCGCCGAGCAGTAGACCATGGCGATGCCGGGATGGTTCCAGCGGCCGCCGTAGAGGCGGGCCCCTTCGCCGTCGAAGGCACGGTCGCCGTAGCGTGCCGAGGCCAGGCGCCAGACGGTGCGTCCCGCCGTGCGCGGGGGCATCAGCTATAGACGCCGTACTCGATACGGCCGAGCACCTCTTCGACCTGCCGGCTGCCGAGGTCCGTGTCGAGCAGCTCCAGGGGCGGCTGGCCGCCCAGGGCCCGGTTGGGCGTATGGAGCCAGCGGCCGGCCTTGCCCTCACCGCCCAGCACCTCGGAAGCCTGCGAGGCGATGCGCACCAGCCGGAACAGGCGGTCCGACTCGTCGCGGTGCAGGCGGCGCTCCTGCTTGCGCCGGGCGAGCGTGCGCGGCGGCAGGTCGAGCGCCGACGAGATCTCCTCGCGGTTCAGACCGAAGCGCTCCATGACGCTCTCCAGAGAGGCGAACGGCAGCCCCTCGCGGATCCACTCTTTCAATTCTTCTGGAGAATTGACCCGGCGTCTGCCGGGCTCAGCCCCGCCCAACACTTCCACGATCTCCGCTGTCGCTGGCATGAGTCCCTCCTCTCGCCAACTGGCACCCATTGTACTGCCAAACGGCAGAAACCGCCAACACCCCTCACCTATTTCCATGAGAGACTTCCCGGCGATGGAACCGAACCTGGACGACCTCTTCCGCCCCAAGCGTTTCCGCCTCCAGCCTGTGATCGTGATCCTCCTCCTCTGCGTCCTCGGGATCTGGATGCTCTGGCCCTCGTCCCACCCCCACCGGACGCCCAGGCCGGCGCCGCCGCCGAAAAAGACCGTCACCTCCCCACTCTACGTGACTGTGGTCCCCGAGGAGGAATCCGGCTGGTGCTGTGTGGCCGGCAAGGTCTCGGCGGCGAGCAGGGCCGCCTGCAAGGGGACCTTCTTCGCCAAGGAAGAGGAGGCCCAAAAGGTCTGCGGAAAATGACTGTAGGGGCGGCCCTATGTGGCCGCCCTGCCCTACAGCGCCGTCCGGATCGCCCAGAGGTCGGGGAACGGGGGCTTGAAGAGGGTGTTCTTGAGGTACTCGACGCCGGCCGAGCCGCCGGTGCCGGTCTTCATGCCGATCGTGCGCTGCACCATCTTGACGTGGCGGT